>JAFGDC010000061.1 GCA_016932295.1 candidate division CSSED10-310 bacterium | reverse complement strand
GACACAGTGTCTTTCAAACTGATCCCGGCACTACCACCGGCAGACAGAGTCCGAGCCGGAATCCTTATGTCGAAACCAAAAGGCTGTTTCCCGCTGCCGCGTCATGCATTCCCGGCGCCGTCGCGCGGCATGGGCCGGCATCTTGTCTCAATCCAGCCGGGACCTGAGCACGCTCTCATTCTCCATCCGCAGTTCCCAGTCGCATGGCAGGTGGATCGCGCCGCCCCCGAAGCGGGAGTGGTCCTGGATGGTGAACCGATGGGTGAAGTTGTGGATGTCGAACGGTGTATTGTTCCAGAAACTCTCATGTTCATCGGGCCATGCGCTTACGCTGAGGAGGTAGTCTCCTTTGAGCAGGTTCAGATAATCGAAGGTTATGCTCAGGTACCCGGCTCCCTTCAGGGTGCCAGGCCGCCAACCCAGCCGGTTGGTGTTGTTGCCGTAAATGAACATGCCATCGGCGCGGAAGAGGAACAGGCGGAAGACGGGATCCAGGCAGGCATCATGGGCGATGAAATCCATCCTGATCCGCAGGGGTGCGGAAGCATCCACTTGGTCCGTGGGCTGACCGTCCTTTCCGAACAGGTTCACCGCGGTGATTTCCAATTGCCTGTTTCCCCATCTTCCGGTTTTTTTCAAGGTGCCGAGCCATTCGTTTTCGCCCGGTCCCGCACCCAACTGACGCTTGCGGTGCTCGAAGTCGTCCTGGAGTTCCTTGAATCGCCGCTGCAGGCGCTGCTCCATTTCATCCTTCAATTTGGCAAGTTCCACCTGGAAGTGAGTGCGACCCTCCTCCAACTCCTGGTTCACCCTGGCCCGTTGTTCATCCAGGCTTGCCCGTGTTGAATCGAGATACTGACGTTCTTTCTCGAGGTCCGCCATGATCCGCTCCTGGGCCAGGATCATCCGGTCCTGCTCCTCCTTCCATTTTTTCGTGTCCGCCCGGCGACGCGCTTCCTGGAGTTTCTCCCGGTTCCGGATTTCCAGCAGTAACCGCTCCCGCTCCTGCCGTCGCTGCTCCCGCTCCCGTTCCTCCCGAAGCCGTGCCTGGATTATGGTGTCCCGGCGCAGGATTTCCCTGGTCCATTCATCCTCGTCCTTGACGGCGGTCAGGTACTGCTGGAGGGCGAGATCCACATCAGCATCCACCAGGATTTCTCCCCGGTGCAGGCAGATCGCTCTGGTGCACAGTTCCTCCACCTCGCCCAGGGAATGCGAAACCATGAGGATCGTTTTATTGTTCTTCTTGAATTCTTCAAGCTTGTTATAACACTTCCGCTGGAACACGAAATCACCGACGGCGAGGATTTCATCGATGAGCAGGATATCCGGATCGATATTGGCGGCGATGGAGAAACCAAGGCGCGCCACCATGCCGGTGGAATAGTTGCGTATGGGTACGTCGATGAACCGGCCAAGCCCGGCAAAAGCAACGATGCGATCGAACGCCGCATCTATCTCCTCGCGTGGCATGCCCAGCAGCGTGCCGAACAGGTACACGTTCTCGCGGCCGTTCAGGTCGGAATGAAAACCTGCGCCCAGATCCAGAAATGAAGCAATGGCGCCCCGTAGCCGGACCCTGCCGAAATCGGGTGACAGGATACCCGCGGCGAGCCGCAGCAACGTGCTCTTGCCAGATCCGTTCTTACCGATGATGCCGACTACCTCGCCGGGCTGAACCGTGAAGGAAATGTTTTTGAGCGCCCAGAATTCTTCGATCCGCGCCTCCCGGCGCACCGCGCTGATGACCGATTGCTTGAGAGTCGGTTCGGCTTCGTGGTGGAGGGTAAACTTTTTGCTGATATTTTCGAAACAGATGGCTTCCTTCATTTGGCAGAATGATATACCAGGCGATGAGCCTTGCAAAGCGGTGGTATTCCCCGGTGTCTGAAGGTCCGGCCGGCGCGGTTGGATTCACCCGCGCCGCGACTGGCCGATGTCCCGGTCCAGGTCCAATCCACCGCCGGGAAATGGAACTGTTTAAGACAGAAGGAATCTATCGATACTGCGTTCACCATCAGCTCCCTCCGATCTCACATCGGGGTCGGATCTCACATCGGGGTCGTACCCGGAATCTTGTAATCTTCGCTGCGAATCGTTGATAAAAGTGGTTTTACGACGCATGATTGTCCCCAATCAAGTCAGTCGCAGATTGTCATGGGCACCTTGTTCCGAGGACGGAGCCGTTACCCCTGAAATGCGTCCACCAGACTTGTATGACGCCTTTCCAAATCACAGGCGGTGGATTTGGGTTCACGTCCGGTGGTTGTGGCGGAATCGGCTGCATGATACGGTAATGCCATATCACCTTTTTTTTACGACAGCGCCGGGCGTTTACACTTGGCCGGCATGTTCACCGCGATGGAGCATTCAGAGAGGGCGCGTGGTCGCGCTGGAGGTGCCTATGACCGACCGGACAGCAAAGGACATTTTTGTTACCGGATTTCCCGGATACCTGGCCACCAAGCTGCTGGCCAGGCTGGTGGTGGATCGTCCAGGGCAGGTTTTTCACCTGTTGGTGCTGCCCGGATTCATGGAACATGCCGAGGCGACCCTGGGTGAGTTGAATCGGAACGTCCCGGGCGTGTTGCAGCGGTGCCGGCTCCATGCCGGTGACATCACCGCCGCTCGATTGGGATTGACCAGCCGGCAATGGCGGGAACTCACCGGTTCGGTCGGTGAGGTTTACCATCTGGCGGCGGTGTATGATCTGGGGGTTGCCAAGCCGCTTGCCTACGCGGTCAACGTGGAGGGCACCAGGAATGTGCTGGCGCTGGCAGAGGCCGCCAAGGGATCGCGATTGGTGTATTTCAGCACGTGTTATGTGGCTGGCGATCGCTCGGATCTGATTCTCGAGGATGAGCTGCAGATGGGCCAGGGATTCCGGAATTATTACGAAGAAACAAAGTATCATGCAGAGGTCGAAGTGAGGAGTCGGGTCGATCTGCCTGTGGTGATCATCCGCCCATCCATCGTTGCCGGTGATTCGAAGACCGGGGCGATACCAAAGTTCGATGGCCCCTACTTCATCATCCAACTGCTGGCCCGCCTGGAGAAGCGCGGTTTGTTGCCGCCGTTCCTCGTGTTGCCGCGACTGGGACGCAGCCGGGCGAAGGTCAACCTGGTGCCAGTTGATTTCCTGGTGGATGCAGTGACGGCGATCGTTGATTCGCCACGAAGCACCGGTGCCACTTTCCACCTGGCCGATCCGGCCCCGCTGCCTGTCTGGAGGCTGTATGAACTCATCATGCAAGCCTTTGGAATCCGGCTGGCCGGCTGGTTGCCCGGAGCCGTGCTGGAGGCGTCGGCAGCGATCCCGCACCTGGACAGGATCCTCGGTTTTCCACGCCAACTGCTCTCCTATTTCAATCACCTTGGGGAATTCGATACCGCCAACGTGACTTCGATCCTGGCTGGCAAGGGTATCACCTGTCCATCCGTGGAGAGCTATCTGCAATTGATGATCGATTTTACCCGCTCCCAGGTTTGAGGGGAGTGCGCGGAAGGCGGGGGAAAACCGTCCGGAGGAACCACCGCGATTCCGCATCGGCATCGCGGTGGTTCACTTTCGTTTCGATATAAGGATTCCGGGTCGGATTCTGCCTGCCGGTGGCATTGCCGGGATCAGTTTGAAAGACACTGTGTCGCCCTGTGAAAACAGATGCAGTGCGTATAGCTCACCGTCTACTACGGGAACCAGGAGTGACTCTCGTTCCAATGGATTATGTTCCAATGGGGTCGTACCCGGAATCTTGTAATGATCGTCGTGGTGCGTTGGCTTTCAATCTTCCACAGCAGCCAGGCGAGGCTCTCTTTCCAATGGGGTCGTACCCCGAATCTTGTAATGATCGTCGTGGTGCGTTGGCTTTCAATCTTCCACAGCAGCCAGGAGAAGCGCTCTTCAAAGGGGTCGTACCCGGAATCTTGTAATGATCGTCGCGATGCGTTGGCTTTCAAGCTTCCACGGCAACCAGGCGAAGCGCTCTTTCCAAT
>JAFGDC010000536.1 GCA_016932295.1 candidate division CSSED10-310 bacterium | reverse complement strand
TCTGGTTCATAAAATCGGGATACACGAGGAATGGATCGAAGGCTGGTACGATTGTTCACTCATGGTGAGTGATGCGCCCCTGTTTTCCACCGGCGTGCGGCTGCCGGCTGGCATGGATGTGCTGGCGGTCGAGCCGGCTGCCGCGGTCAGCGATTATCGGGTCGAATCGAACGCTGATGGGGTGCGGGTGCTGGTGGAGTTCACCTCGGCGGTGATTGGAAGCGTGTCATTCACGATAAAGGCGCGGCTGCCGCGGGTGGAAGATGCCGCGGAGTATGTCATGCCTTTGGCGCGCCTGGCGGAGGCTCAACGGGAGCGCGGCGTGGTGGTGATTGACAGCATCGATCGCTTCAAGTTGCAGACCCTGGCTCAGGAGGGATTGCTGCCGGTGAGCCTGGATCTGCTGCGCCGCGAGGGCAAGATAACCGCCGCCTTCGGCGTGATCGCCTACCGTTACAGCCGTTCCCCCATCGCCCTGCGGATCGGCGTGCAGTCCAGATCTTCACGTCTGACAGCAACAGTGTACAGTCATGTCTCCATCGAACAGGACCTGGTGCGCGTCCGCAATGATGTTCAATTATCCGTGCAATTTGCCGGCATGGATCGATTCAAGATCCAACTGCCCGTCTCGGTGGCCGAGTCGGTGGAGATCGAGGGTCGAGATCTCAAGGAGAAGGCCGTGATAAGCCGCGATGAGCAGCACGTGGTCTGGGAAGTGATCATGCAGGAGAGTTTCACCGGCACTCGTGACATACAGGTGAGTTATGATCAGAAGTTGTCCGGCGGAAAAGGCACGAATGACGTCACAACCGCTCACCCGCAGGTTCTCGATGCTACCAGGGAAATCGGGTATCTCTTGATATCAAAAGGAGAAAATATTGAAATATCAGCATTGGCTGAAAATCTTGAGCCATATGATCCGGCGCAGGTGCCCGAGGCGTACCGGGGGGATTCCGTCATTCTCTGCTGGAAATACGTGAAGCATCCATTCAAGCTGGTCCTGACAACAGCCCGGCATGAACTCGAGGATCTGGTCACCACCATTGCCTACAGTATGCATCAGACGCTGGTCCTGTCAAAAGAACGCACCGCTGTATCCCATCTTCGCATCCTGCTGCATAGCAAGGGCCGGCAGTATGTGGCCGTGAAATTGCCCGGGAGCGCCACGCTGTACGAGGTGATGGTGAACGGGGAAGAGGTGCGACCGTCGTTGCGTCCGAGTGATGAAATGACCCTGATACCCCTGGCCAACAGTTTCGGGGACGAGCGGATGCTGGCAGTGGAACTGCTGTACGAATTCTCCATGGGTCGAGCCATGAACTTTCTCGGCTGGTTCGGGATTGATACCCCATCCTTCGATGGTATCCCATTGCAGCGTGTGGTCGTGGAATTGTATCTCCCCACCAGGTTCGTCTACTTCCCACCGGGTGGTGACATGGATCGTCTTTTAATCTACGACCAGTTGTTTGGGAAGCGCTGGGAGAGTAACGTGCCCGTGAATGAGCGCTCCGGTATGCAGGCCAAGCTGGCGGAGTTGCTGGTGAAGCAGGGCCGACGGTACGAATTTGAAAAGTTACACTCGCCGGGAACCCTGTGGTTCTTCTTCATGGGCAGGCATTCATTTCTGGCGTTGAAACTGGCCGCGCTCCTCCTGCCCCTCGCGCTGGGTATCTGGCTGCCCGTGCGACTGGGATTCGACCGCCGGCTGTTCTACACCGGTCTCGCGGGTGCGGCGGTGTTGCTTATGGTGGTGGTGTCCGCGTTTTACCGCGGTATTCTCTGGTGGGTGTTCGCCGCCGCCCTGGTTCTGGCCGCGGTGCATCACCGCATCTGGCGCCGTGTGCCGCGTCGCCGCGCCACCGTCGGTTCACCTGAAGAGACCTCATTGTACGAATGGGAAAAGAACCTCGAGCCGGTGGATGAGGAGTCATCCGGTGAGGATGATCAACAATCCACGGAGGTGTAACATGGAACGGCGCATAGCGGCGCTCCTGGTGCTGTCGATGCTGGCCGGAGGGGCGATGGCGGATGACCTGCCGGAGCATCGCACGATCATTCTGCCGGAAACCGGGATGGCTGCCGTTCTCCAGGATGGCCAGGGCATCTATCTCACGTACGGTGAATACAGGGAGTTATGGCGCCGCGCTCACGGGGTTCAGCCGCCGCTTCCCGTGGTGCCTCCTCCGCCGGTGGAAAAGGCATTCAATGCATGCCGGGTGAAGGTCTCCGCTACCCGCGACGACCTGACCATGGAGGCGTGGCTCGGGATCAATCACCCCGGCCCGTTTCCTTCTCTGTTGTTCCTGCCGGAGTTACCGTTTTTCTTCACGGAGGCGGCCTGGGAGGATGCGCCGGCTCGTTTTGTGATGGCGGCGGACAAACCGTGCCTCCTGGTCCGGAGCCGTTCAGATACTATACTGTACATAAAAGCCAAACATGATAGTGCGCGACTTCTCCAGGGCGTGGTGAAGGTGCTGCTGCCCGATCTGCCCATCCGATCACTGGAATTGATCAGTCCACCGTCCGTGTCATTCACATGCGACCGTGAGGGAGCCGGGATTGAACCGCTTGTTTTCCAGGAGTCACTGCTTTGTGAACCGGCGCCTGGTTCGTACCTCATCACCTGGCGGAAGGAAGGGTCGGGAGGCATTCGACGGGCCGATCCGGCGTTCACCGCGGCACTGTTGTTGACTGCCGGAGAGGATGCGGTGCGGGCGGACCTGGTCCTGGACTACCACTGTCCCTCTCTCGGCCCGGCCGCGGTGGCGGTGGGGCTGCCGGTGGGATTCGACTTCCATGAAGCGCGTCATCCCGATCTGAGCGGCGTCACCGTTGCGGGCGACCGGCTGAATCTGCGCTTCGCCACGCCGCTGCGGCGGACGGGGCGGATTGAGATCGCTCTGGCGAGGACCACCGCTCCACCGCCGCTCACCATACGCATCGACGGATTCAGCGTGGAACCGGCGGCGAGACTGGCCTTCACGGTATATGGCTCCGGCCGTCAATGCGAGGTTTTTCCCCTGGACTCACCTGCCTGGCAACCCACTGATCCATTGCCGGATATGCAGTTTGGAATGGTGAGGCTGAGCGGGGGAGTTCCTCTCGACGTGTCCATTCGGCCGGTGGTCAACCGCTTGACTGGTCACGGTGCGATTACCTATTACCTCAATGAATATGGCATCGTGTTTACCTCCGAATGGCTGATGAGCGCCGTCGCGGAAGTGCCCGCCGTGGTGCATGTGCCGCTGGGGGATGGCAGCGAGGTGCAGAGTGTCACCGCCGGAGTGGGGGCTTCGCGCCGGCGGATTGATTACACGATTGGAGATGGCGAATTGTCGGTGCATGTCCCTCCGGATTTACGAAGCAGCCGGCTGAGTCTGTGTATCCATGGCGAATGCCGGGAACCGCCGGGTGGGGAGCTGGCACTGCGGGGATTGGCGCCGCGCGAGATAGCTCGGTTCGAGGGTACACTCGATGTATACAGCAGCGGAGATCTCACGCTTGCGGCGCGTATAGCGGAGGGGTTGTTCGCCTCACCGGTGGCGGCGGTTCCCGGCGCCGGTGGCGAGCGTTACACCCAAGGACTCTTCTATCAGGTCATCGATCCTGACTGGCGCCTGCACCTCGTGTATGGTCCCGCTCCCACCATGCTGACCGGTACGGTGGTTTCGTATATCACCCCTGGCCGACTGGGGTATACGTTCCACGCTTCATTGCGGATCGATGTGACCGGCGCCGGTATTGACGGGATAAACCTGGAACTCCCCGGGCGGCTTGGCGACGGACTGCAGCTCGATGGTCCGATGATTCGTGAGCGGTTGCTGCTCACTGAGGGGGAGGATCTGGATACCTGGCGCCTCGAATTCCAGGACAGGCTGTCAGGCACCTTTACCCTGGAGATACGCTACACGCGCACGAGGGAAGGAGATGATATGCCGGATATCCTCCTGCCTCGTGTACCGGATGCGCCTGAATTGGTTCATTATGTCGGGATCGAGGGCCATGATGAATTGGAAATCACCTCTGAACCAGTGGATCTCAGAGAGATCGACAGTGCGACGATTCCTGTCTCGCGCTATGTTCCTGAAAACAGGATCATCTATGCCTATAAATCGGTCGATACCCATCCCCGCTTGCATATTGCAGTGAGTTCCTACGATGTATACCAGGGAGAACCGCTGCTGATCACCTCTCTGGACATGGAAACGGTGATCGCCGGCTCCGGATCTGAAATCAGCAGCGCCAGCCTGACTCTGATAAATAACGGCGAGCAGTATTTGCGCTTCACGCTGCCCGAATCGTATGACCTGTGGTCGGCGGTGGTTGACGGCGAGGGAGTCAGGCCGGTCCGAAGCGGTGCGAAGGTCCTGGTGCCCCTGCGCGGTGAGCAGGGGCGGCGTGTGTCAGTCCAGTTCGTCTACGCAGCCGTCGCCGATTCCACCTGGTGGCGGCGCTGGCGGCCACCGGCGTTCGATGCGCCGGTCCTTGCTGATATGTGGACGCTTTATATGCCGCCGGAACGCCGTACGCATGTGACCACACCCATGGGGATCGAGACCGGCGGCAGGTGTCCCGGTTTTTACAAGCATTCGCTGGTTCTCACCGCCTATCGGATGTTGCTCGAGGTCGTAAAAGGCCTGTTTCAACCCGCCACCCTGTTGCGCTCGCGAATGAGTTCCATGAGTGAGCCCGAGGACATTCGCCGTAAGTTTGGTTTGGACTATCGCAGCGGCGGGTACGGGAACTTTAAAAGTACCGATGCCGGGCGTGGGTACGACCGCCGGGAGGAATATGACATGGAACTGGCCGTGGCTCCGGCTCCGGCAATGCGGATGGACAAGTCATCGGACGCCGGAGAGGAGTTGGTCGGTGATGTTCCGGATGGTTTCGTCGCTGGTACCACCGGCGGCGGAAAGGCCAGCCACACCGTTCAGGCTCGTGCCGCCGATGACCTGGCGCAGGTTGCCAAAATCTCAGGCGGCGAAATCCAACGCAAGGGTTTGAGTTCTCTCAGGATCGATCTGGAGAAATCTGACAACAAATTGATTATAAAAGATTTAATAGTAAACAAGGGGACGGCGGGACTGATCAGTTTCTCGCCATTCGCCGACCGGATACTGTGTGTGTTCTCATTTCTCACCATGTACCTTTCCGGTCTCGTGCTGCCGTCGCGAGGTGGTATATCGCGTCGCAGTTACTGCCTCCTTATGTTCGTCCTGTTGGTGTTCATCTCGGTCCTGCGGCCGGTTTACATGATGGGATATCTCAACAGCGGCGTCCTTGCGGTAGCGGCGCTCGTCGCCACATGGCTCGGCATGCGCCTGGCGTCCCGCCGGAAACGGGGTGTGGCCGCGCTCGTGCTCCTTGCCGGTTGCCTTTCGGCAGGCATGGCCCATGCCGGTGGTACGCTGTATGTTCCTTATGAAGGCGCGCCGCCGGCGCATGTGCGGGACGATGACAGGGTGTTCCTGCCGGAGGCGGACTTCGAATCATTGTGGCGCATGGCGCATCCTGACCTGGCTCCGGCAGTGGAGCCGCCCGTTGGATATGGGATGGTCAGCGCCCGGATCGAGGGGGAAGTAACGGGCAATCACCTGGCGATTAGCGGCCAGGTGGTGGTCGATGTGCTCGTGGATGACTGGGTCACCATCACCTGGCCCGCCTGGCGCGGCCTCGGGGTGGCAGCGGATGGTGATCGAGACGTGGTGAAGAGCGGTCCAGAAAGCATGGAGATCGCCTTGGTGGGCAAGGGGTTACACCGGATCTCCCTGGCCGGGCGCGTGCCCTACGAGGGAACACCGGAACTGGGGGCGATCACTACTCGCCTGCCGTCACTACCCATCGGTACGATGCTGATTGTCCTGCCAGGCGGAGAGGTATCCGTTTCGGCGCTGCCGCGGGACGGCTTGGCGGCTCATGCGCGGAACGGGAAGACGTTCGTTG
>JAFGDC010000535.1 GCA_016932295.1 candidate division CSSED10-310 bacterium | reverse complement strand
GATGGCGACAGGGTTGGGGTGAGGGTGGGTGTGTCGGTGGGCGTCGTGGTCGGGCTGTGAGTGGGAGACAGCGTGGGGGTTGCAGAGTTGGTGGGAGTGAGGGTGGGGGTCAGGGTCGGTGATGCGGTGGGAGACTGCGTGGGGGTGAGGGTGGCGGTGGCCGTGGGGGTCAATGTCGGCGTTGGCGTCGGTGATTCCGGCGCGCCGAGAGTGACATAGGTGCCCTGGGCGGCGGTGATTCGATAGGTGGCCTCGATCCAGTCGGCGCTGCGCAGGGTCTTCGAGATACGTACTTCATCGATTTCTCCGCCTGAGTTGTAGTTCCATGCACCCTGCCGGCCGATCCAGAGGGCGGTGTTGGAGTTGATGCTGGATGGGGGAGAACCGGAGCCTATCGAATTGTTTTCCAGGTTGCCGTTGACATAAAGGTTGATGGTGTTGCCCTGGCGGGTGCCCACCAGGTGATGCCAGGCGCCGTTGTTGACCGTTGTGGATGACTGGCGTCCGTACACCAGGTTGGGACCGTCGATGAAGAACTCCGCCTTGGCGCCGCCGGGATCGCTGGTGCGCATTGTCAGCGAATATTGCGAGACCTCGTTCCTTTTTGCGACTACGGGACCGGAATTCGTGCTGGTGGTCCGTATCCAGGCCTCGATCGTCCAGTTGGACGAGCCGGGATTCAGGTCGCTGTTGGAGCCGCAGTCGATGTAATCATTGCTGGCATCGAACCAGTCGGCGCCGTCGATCCTGCCCGTGCCGTTCTGATTGACGCCGTTCATCGGTGTGCCGTTGTGGCTGAAACCGGTGGAGTCGTAGTGGGTGCCCGAGGTTTCCGAAAGGTGCTGCACCATGAGGAAGTCACTGTCCCAGACAGCGGTGGCGGCTTCCTGGCTGGCGCAGGAAGAATTGCCGTAATACATGAAGATCACCGTGGCGCTGGATGCTGAGAGGGAAGGGATGCGCACCCAGGCGTGGAGGGCTTCACCGCCCGTCGTTGCATTGAAATACTCTATTTCATGGCTCAGCTTGGTGACGCCGTCGGCGTTGGTGAACAGAATGTCGTCCCCGTCCGATTGGGTATGATCGAACAGGTGATTTGCGCCGTCGGCGATTGCGATATGCGCCGGGAAATTGGACAGCGAGGAGTCAGTCAGTGCCGCCGCCAGGGTGATTTCCTGTCTGTACGTCCAGGCGCCGTTATACCATGCCGCCAAGCTTGACTCGCCAATACCCGGGCTGACCAAAGCCATGCCGACTGCAATAAAAATATGTAACAGTGTCCGGTTCATCTTCCACCTCCGGGATCTCATCAGTGCCAACATTCAGGGTGCGCATCATTCGGGAAAAGGGACGGTATTGCACCGTTGCCGTGCCTGTCAACAGAGACCATGGAGACGACCCGCGGTCACCGATCCGGCCCGGGACTGCACTGATGTTGACCAGGTATCATGGTGCGGTTTACCTGCCAGGTGGTTCAGAACGTGAATTCCACCTCCGACAGGGGCGCGAACAGGGCGCTGTTGCCGGCGTTGAGCACCGCTCCGTACCAGGCGCCCGAAAGCGGGGGGAGTTCCGCCGGGAGGGTCAGCGCAAGCACGTCGGCCGACAATGAAAAACCCGCCGGCAGCGTCAGCGGGATCGGCACCGGCGTTTCGTTGAAGGCGGGATAGCAGGTCTGAAAGGGATCCAGGTAGAAATAGGCGCCGCCGGCCTCGATCACGATGTACACCAGGCTTTCGAGGCATTCCTCCTCGGTATTGTTGGTCAGCGTCATGGAAAGAAGCATCTCGTCGCCACCGGCGAAGGTCTGTTGGTTCAGAAAAAGCGTCAGGTCGGCCGGCTCTCCGCCCACGGTTTTTATCTGGTACTCCCGCTGGAAATACCGTGTGAGTATGCTGCTGTCGGATACCCTGATGGTGAAATTCCGCTTGCATTGTTCCCACGGGAACCCACTGAACCGGCCGGTGGCCATGTCCAACTCGATGCCTGGGGGCAGTTCACCCTCGAGCAGTTCGAATCGCAGGGGCGGCGTGCCGTTGATTACCTCAAATGCCTCCTCGTACCATTCTCCGAATCGAGCCTGGTTCAGTTTCCAGTCATTGGTGATCTGGAACTGGTCGGGCGCCAATCCCGACCAGTCGAGGACACGTTCATTCGGATCGAACTCGATGAAATATACCGGGTTGTCGGTCTCGAATTGATACGTTTGTTCGGCCAGGCTGTTCCAGATGCGATGGTACTGCCATCCTTCCGCATCGAGGAAACCGAGTTCCAGGGGCATGGTGAACAGGCCGGTGTCGGTCTGTGTCTGGCGGATTGTCAGTTCCACCGTGCCGCCTCCGGAGCCGGCATCGACGGACCAGCCGTATTCGTACGTCGGCCTGCTTTCTCCATAGATCCACTGCTGGAAGAACTGGGTAAGGTCCTGGCCGAAGACGGTTTCGCAGACCATGCGGAAATCATCGGTGGAGGCATTGCCGAAGGCCAGGTCCTGGTTATCGTAGTAGGCGCGCATGATAGCCCAGAAATTGTCTTCGCCCACCAGCCAGCGGAGCATGTGGAGCACCCATGCGCCTTTGTAATATACGATGCCGTCGAATAGTTGCACAGGGTCGTAAATGCTGCCATGGTAAGTAGTTCCGGCGTAACCCTTCATCAGGTTCCGGAGATGCTCCGCGCCGAATCGGTGCTCCTGGTACAATGCATCGGAATAGGTCGCGAAACCCTCATTGAGCCATATGTCGGGCCAGGATGCCATGGTGATGTAATCGCCCCACCACTGGTGCGCCAGTTCGTGTGCCACCAGGGAGAGCATGCCGGCGCCCGTGATGTAGGAATCACGGATATGCGTGATGGTCTGGTGCTCCATGCCGCCGCCGATGGGGACTCCCACCTGACCGTATTTCTCCTGGATGAAAGGATATTCGCCGAAGGATTCGGCGAAGAACTCGATGATATCCGGGGTTTCACCGAAGTCACCGGCCGCCATTGCTTCCTGATCCGTGTAGACATAT
>JAFGDC010000534.1 GCA_016932295.1 candidate division CSSED10-310 bacterium | reverse complement strand
TGGCTCGCCGCCTGGGATTGTATGAGGGTCGGCGCGTGTCGGAAATCGAGCTGACGGCACCCGCTTCATTCCGCCTGTTGAAGGAGGATTTCGACCATGTTCCTCCGGACGGAGGAGAGTCGGCCAGGGTGGTCCATGAACGTGCCTTGCCACGGTTGATGCACTGGGCAACTCGATATCCCGCCGGAAATATCGTCATCGTCACTCATGCCATCGTCGTCAAGGTGCTGCTCCACGGCATCATGGGGTTCGACTACCGCAGGCCACCCGTGGCCAGTGGTAACTCCACCGTGCACATCATCGCCGTTGAACCCGATGGTCTTCGCTACGTTCGTACGCTCGATGCAGGCGCAACAGGCCGGGACGGATTCGAGTGATGGGCCTGGTGCCGGCCGGAGAGTATGAACGAAGGGAATGTGCTCATGCACCGGCGGAATGAGCATAAAGGAGCGGTCGGAACCGGATTGATTTATGCTGTCACTCATCAGCGTGCGGTCGCCCGGGACCGGTGATGTGAATAACTGGCTGGACCGGCTTGTCAGTTGCGCCGTTTCCGATGCATCTGGTAAGGTCTGGTAAACTTGGTCACGAAGAGTGGCACAGCAAGGGAGAGGATGTGAGCGCGCCGTGGCATAACGGGTCCTGCATGGTCGCCTGTCCGGATGCCTGTGATTCCGGCCGCTGCCCGTTGTCTCCGCGTCTCTGGTTCGACGGCCTGATGGGTATCGTGTGCCTGACGGGAAATCACATCCACCATGAGTGACTGAATGAATGGTTCTTTGTCGGTGCGGTCCGGGCATGATTGTGTGGGGCCGCCGTCTCCCCGCGTACCACCACAGGTTCGGTATCACTGGCTCACGCGCAGAAAATGAGGTGCTGACTTGAAAACCAATGTTCCATTGTATCTGACCTTTACCATGGGAGTGCTGATGTTGATTCAGTACTTCATACCGCATCCCGCCTCGGAGTATTTCTACAATCTGATGTTGGATTGGGGGCGTGTGATCGGCATTTTCGCTCTGGTGATCGGCCTGTCCAGCCTCATGCGACTGCATGGGAACAAGATCAAGCGCAAGGTTCCGGGTTGGGGATTCAGCGTGGTCACGCTTGTCTCACTGGTGGCGACATTCCTCATCGGACTGCTCCTCGGCGTCGAGGAAAACTCTTTCTTCATGAACATCTACACCTACATCCAGATTCCTCTGCAAGCCACGATGTTTTCACTCCTCGCCTTCTATATTTCCTCCGCCGCCTACCGCGCCTTCCGCGCCCGCAACTGGCAGGCTTCGTTGCTGCTGGTGGCGGGTGTCATCGTGATGCTGGGACGCATCCCCCTGGGTGATTTGATCTGGGGTAATTTTTCCGCCCTCACCCGGTGGATCATGCTGATTCCCACCACCGCGGCAATGCGTGGTATCGAGCTGGGAGTCGGTCTCGGGATTATTGCCACTTCCATCAAGATCATTCTCGGGATTGAACGCGGCTACCTGGGAGGTGGCGGATGAGCGGCGCGAAGGTGATGAAGCAGATCCGCGATCTGGACCGCAGGATCATCTACCTGATCATCCTGCTGTCCGTGGTGATTCCGCTGGTTACCGGTTTACGGTTGCCCACCACGGTCACTCCCGAAGTCCAGCGAATCTTCGACAAGGTCGAGAGCCTCGTGGGTACGGGTAAGGCGGTGCTGATTTCCATCGATTACGATCCCTCGACCCAGCCCGAACTGCAGCCGATGACAACGGCGCTCACCAGGCACTGCGTGTTGCGCGGCGTACCGGTTATCGGCATCACGAATGTATTGACCGGCATGGGATTGGGAATCGATGCCATGACCACCGTGGCCGCGGAGTATAATGCGACAAACGGTGAGGACTGGTCGTTTCTCGGCTTCCAGACGCCACCGGTGGTGGTGATGCTGGGTATCGGAGAGGACATCAAGTCGGTGTATCCGAGCGATTACTATGGTACCCCAAGCAGTGAGATTCCCATGCTCCAGCGGATCACCAATTATGATGACATCGGGCTGCTGGTGAGCATCGCCGGCAACACTATGCCCAAGGCGTGGGTGACCTACGCGGGCACAAGGTACAACGTACCGGTTGCCACCGGCGTTACGGCCGTCAGCGCCACTGATTTCTATCCCTACCTGCAAACCGGGCAGTTTCTCGGCATGATGGGCGGGATCAAGGGCGCCGCGGAGTACGAGAAACTGCTCGATGAGCTGGACAGGAAGCTCGGTACCTACGAACCGCGGATGGAGGGGTTCGACGCGGCAACCAGGTTGAAATACGAGAACGACCGGTATCGCGCCCGCCGCGCCATGAATCCGCAGTCGGTCGCGCATATCGTGATCATCGCCTTCATCCTTCTCGGGAACATCACGTATTTCCTCTTCGACCGTAAAGAAAAGAAGAGAGGTTGACCATGGGACCGACAGCACAAATCATCTGGACCACGGTCGCCGCCGTGATGACCCTGGCGATTTACTCTTTTCTGTACAAGGATAATCCCTTCTACAAGTTCGCCGAGCATCTGCTGGTGGGCACCTCGGTGGGGTATTCCCTGATCCTGGCCTATAGCATCGTGTTCAAGCCAAGAGTCATCGATGCCCTGTTATCGCCGGACATGTCCATCGGCATGAAGATCCTGAGGGTTGGCCTGCCGGCGCTGCTGGGCATGTGCTACCTCAGTTATTTCACCAAGAAGTACACCTGGGTGGCGCGCTATCCCATCGCCTTCATCATGGGAATGGGGTCGGGACTGGCGCTGCCCATGACCATGCTCGCCAACGTGCTGCGCCAGTTGCGTGGAACCTTCGTCGAAGAGGTGGGCGGGCAACTCATTCCGCTCATCTCGGTGGCGAGGTTCAAGGTATTATTCGCGGAGCCCAACTTGCTGAACTTCATGGAGGCGGTGTACGGTCCCCTGCTCATCATCGGCGTGCTCTCCGTCATGATGCTGTTCATCTTTTCACTGGAGCATACCGGACCGCTCAAGGTGACCAGCAAGCTGGGCATGATCTACCTGATGCTCGGATTCGGCGCTGCATTCGGATATACCGTCATGGCCCGTATCTCGCTGTTGGTGGGGAGGATCGACTTCCTGCTCGGCGAGTGGCTGGGCTTGTTGTAAAGGGGGCACCATGAGAACCAAGCTGCTGTTCGTGCTGTTGTTCGGAATCGTTTCCATCCTGCCGCCCTTTACGCTGCTGGCGCAGCCACCCGGGCCGGCCGAGGCCGGCGCGCCCGCGGCGGCTGCCGCGCCGGATTCCGATCTTTCCGGGGAGGTGATGGATGCAGCCACTGCCGCCATTGGGGAGGGCGCGATTGACGCGCCACCGGAGCCGGCGCCCGAGCCGCCTCGCGTTCCGGGTGCCCCGCGTGGCGAACTGGTGGTGAAGGATGTGAAGGATGACAACGGCTCCGCCCTGGCCATCAAATGGCGTCCCGCGACAACCGCCGATGCCTGGGTGGTGACGGCGGTGCAACTGGCGACTGGAAAAGAAATCTACCGGAACAGCCAGATGCTACCGGGAGGCGAGTCGGAATACGACCTGGAATTTACCAGGCTGACGCATGGGAAGGAGACGACGGTCAGTGTCGCGGCGCAGGAGGCTGGCATCACCGGCGAACCCGGCGTGACCGCCACCGGGACCCCCCGGGCCAATCTGTTCAACACCAACCGGATAAATGTGTTGATTGCGTTGAGCGCCTTCTTCATTCTGGTCCTGTTCTTCGTGTCCAGGGCCAAGGCGGGGGCCAGCCTGTTCATCCGCCGGATCGCCGGCCTGGATGCGGTGGAGGAGGCGGTCGGCCGTGCGACAGAAATGGGCCGGCCTATCCTGTACGTGCCGGGACTTTCAAGCATGAGCGACGTGGCCACCATCGCGGCCTTGAACATCCTCGGTCCCATCGCCGAGAAAGCGGCCACCTACGAGACCAAGATCATCGTGCCCAACCGCGATCCAATCGTTTTCACCGTGGCTCGCGAGGTGGTGAAGAATTCCTTCAGCCAGGCGGGACGTCCCGACCTGTTCAGCGACGACCTCGTATTCTTCCTGACCGACAGCCAGTTCGGCTACGCTGCCGCGGTGGATGGCATCATCGTGCGGGAGCAGCCGGCCACCAACTTTTTTCTGGGCATGTTCTGGGCTGAGTCGCTGGTCATGGCGGAAACAGGCGCTGCTACTGGAGCCATCCAGATCGCCGGCACCGATTCCGCCACGCAACTGCCCTTCTTCATCGTTTCCTGCGACTATACGCTGATCGGCGAGGAACTCTATGCCGCCAGTGCATACCTGGGTCGTGAACCGGTCCTGCGCGGTACGCTGAAGGCGCAGGATTACATGAAAATGCTGCTGCTTATCACCGCGCTCACCGGCATCGTGCTGGCTGCATTCGGCAGTTTCAGCTTCTTCCATTTCCTGGGACTGCAATAGCACGAGAGCGGAGCCGCCGGACCCTGGTTGTCAGGCGGCTCCACTTGATTTTCTATATATGGTCGAGTAATTAAATACCGGCAGTTGATCCGACTAAGGTAACTCCAAAGAAGGAAGGGAACACATGACGAAAAAGCTGAGTTTGATGTGTCTGATGCTGATGTGCGTAGTTCCGTCGATCGCGACGGGTTTCGCGAACCTGGACAGTCCTGAAGCAGTGGCTGGCCTGGTGGCGGCGGAGTTTTTGTCCGAAGGTGCGGATAATGTCTCGGTGTATGTGAGTGAATCGATCATGCCCGCCGGCACCGGGATCGAAACATGGCGAACTCGGGTTACCGTGTTGGATACGGCCCGCTGGTTCGTGTTCATCGACGATCAACCGGGCGCCAACTGGGAGCACGCCTGCCGCTACGTGTTCATCGATCCCGTTGATGGTTCATACGAGGTGGTGGATCACACGCAGCCGCCCGAACTGCTGCCGCGGATGAAGTGTCTCATCGGTTCGCGGATCGGCGAATTCGCACCGGCACCGCCCGTCGCTCCGTTGAAAACCATCCGCAGGTCGGCATCGCGGAACCCGGACAACCTCTACGCGGTGCTGATTTCAGGCGGTGCCAGCCAGTATTCCAACTATCCGCGGTATTGGAACGATATCTCCGAGATCTACACAACGTTGGTCGACGTGTACGACTATCCCGACGATCACATCTACGCGTTGATTTCCGACGGCCTCAATCCGGCGGCGGACCGCAGCGACGGCACTAATTCCAATCCCGATCTGGACGGTGACGGCGATGACGACATCACTCATTCATGCACCGTCGCTAACCTGACGACCGTGTTCGGAGCCCTGGATGGCATACTCACCGCGCAGGACACCCTGCTGGTCTATGCGACTGACCATGGCAGCAGTAACGGCGGCTGGAGCACGTCCCTGAATCTGTGGGGTGAAGAAATCACCGATGCGGCGTTCGCCGCGCTGGTGGATCCAATCGAATGCGGTGATGAGATCTACGTGTTCGAGCAATGTTATTCGGGCGGGTTCCTGGACAATCTCGCCGGCACCGGGAACCGGGTGGTAATGAGTGCGGCGCGTCACGACGAGTCTTCCTGGGCCATGGGTCCCGACTACATCTACGATGAATTCGTGTATTACTGGACGGCGGCGGTGCGCTGGATGGAACCGGACGGCACACCGGTCGATGCCGACTCCAACAACGACGACATCGTCACCATGGACGAGGCGTTCCTGTATGCCGAAACCCATGACACCGCCGATGAAAGTCCTCAGTATCAAGAGGAACCGGCAGGTTACGGAGCAACGGTAAGCCTCGCCGGCAGCGGTCCCACTTCAGCCGGTTATGTCACCTTCTTCAAGGACAACGTGAACTGCGATGATACGGTGCTTATCGAGGTGGGCGACGTCGACCTCATGGGTGCCGGCTGCGCCAGCGTGGTTCTGGTGAGTGACACCGAACCCGCGGGGGAAACCATTACGCTGAACGAGTTGAATACGCCATCCGGAATTTTCCAGGGGACAATTGAGACCGCCTCCGGTGCGCCGGGCGTCGATGGTATCCTCCAGGTGTCGCATGGTGACGAGGTGACCGTGACCTACCATGACGATGACAATGGTTCCGGCCAGGCGGTGGATGTCGCCGACGAGGCCGGAGTGGACTGTGTGGCGCCCATCATCGGTGGCGTGAGCGTGGTCTGGAAGACCCACGACAAGGCCCGGATCACCTGGACGACCAATGAGGCGGCTTCGTCCCGGGTCTATGTGGGGAGCACCCTTCCGCCCACCCAGTTGTGGGAGGACGACGATCTGGTCACCGTGCATCTGCTGGATCTCGACGATCTGGAGCCCTGCACGGCGTACGCATTCTACGTGGAATCCGTGGATGAAGCCGGCAACCTGGCTATGGATGACAATTACGGCTCGTATTATTCGTTCGTGACCAACCAGGTGGTTGTCTGCCTGGAAGAACACATGGACACCAACCC
>JAFGDC010000533.1 GCA_016932295.1 candidate division CSSED10-310 bacterium | reverse complement strand
TGCTCACCGCGTCTAGTCATGTTCGAGTAACGCCAGCAGTTCACCCTTTGTCTCCGTGGCTGCCGTGGAAGATTGAAAGCCAACGCATCGCGACGATCATTACAAGATTCCGGGTACGACCCCATTAGGAAGAGTTCCGCCTGGCTGCCGTGGAAGATTGGAAGCCAACGCATCGCGACGATCATTACAAGATTCCGGGTACGACCCCGGAGGAGGTACGACCCCGGAGGAGGTGCGACCCCTCGTGGCGCCAGCAAAGGGAGCGCGTGGCGCCAGCCGCGCCCTGGTTTGAGCGGCGGGCCCCGCCGCCACACCTCGTGGGGTTGCGCGTGGACCTTCTTGCCAGCCTTTTGAGTATCAACGCTTCCTATCGAAAAGTAGAAGATTCCAGGTACGACCCCGACTGTCCCGACCCCGACTGTCCAGTCGTAAGTCCTTGAAAAACAACGATCTGCAGCGATCATTACAAGATTCCGGGTACGACCCCATTGGAAAGAGTTCCGCCTGGTTCCTGTGGTAGACTGTGAGCCATACGAAATGCATCTGTGTTCACAGAGCGACAAAGTGTCTTTCAAACTGATCCCGGCACTACCACCGGCAGACAGAATCAGACCCGGAATCCTTATGTCGAAACGAAAGGCGCTCCAAAACCCCCGCCTGAATTCTCCCTGGTGTTCTGCAGCCGCCTCTGACATTGCCGCCGTTATCTTGACGGTGACGGGTGATGACGGAATTGTGATAACTTTAATGAGATATCACATGTGGTGGAGATTGGTGGGTGTGCTAGATCCCCCGCCTCGGAAGCTGGTAATAATCTTCCTGCTTCATCCTGGCGATCACCTGTTCGCGCTGACGCCGCGCCAGCATCTGCATATCGTCGTCCTTGTCGAATTCGTCTATGATCTCCTGACCGACGATCTCCTCCAGGACATCCTCCAGGGTCACTATCCCATCGATCTGGCCGTATTCATCGATCACCACGAACAGGTGCTGCCGCCGCTCGATGAATTTCTTGAACAAAATATCCGCCCGTACCGAGTGGGGGATAAAATGAACCGGCTTCATGATATCCATGAGCCTGAACTCCTTCTTGTCCTCGGCCAGCTTGGCCAGGACATCGCGGCGCAGCACCACGCCGACCACGTCCTCCGGGTTCTTGTCGTAGACTGGGACCCGGCTGTAGGGCCAGGAATCCGCTTGGCGGTTGGCTTCTTCCAGGGTCAGGTTGGCATCCAGGGAAAACACCACGGTACGCGGGGTCATGATGTCCCAGGCGCGCCGCTTACCCAACTCGAGGATGTTGCGGATGACCAGTTCCTGGTCGCCGGCAATGTGACCGGACCGCCTGCTCATCCGTGCCACCATGCGGATTTCATCAGCCGACATGCTCGCGGATCCCTGGTTTCTGGTGAGCAGTTTCGTGAACACATTATAGAAGTGGATGAGAGGCATGAGGATCCAGATAAGCACCTGCAGGGGTGGGGCCACCAGGGGTGCGATCCGTTTGGCGTGAGCCACTCCCACTGTCTTGGGTATGATTTCCGAGAAGGTGAGAATGGTGAAGGTGAACACCGCTGAAAAGATTCCCAGGCCGGCGCTTCCAAACACCGAACGGGCAGCGGCTCCGGCAACGGCGGCGCCGGCAGTGTTGGCGACGGTGTTGAGGATGAGGATGGCGGCGATCGGTTTGTCCATTTCCAGGCGGAGTTTTTTCAGGAGTCTGCCGGAGAGCCTGCCGCGTTGGGCCAGGACCTCAATATGACCGATCGGCACCGAGTAAAGCGCCGCCTCGCTCACCGAGCAGAGGGCTGATACGATGACGGCGAATCCAAAAGATACGATCAGGGCGATCATCGTCGTCTTCGCACTGCGGCGCCGGCGATCAGGGGATTGCTGTTACAACCGTTTGTCTGGCCGGCGGCCGCGGTCCTGGATGTGTCACTGTCGTCCTGGTCTTCCATGGCTCCTCTGTAAATCCACTGGCAT
The DNA here is from genome assembly GCA_016932295.1 of candidate division CSSED10-310 bacterium. Next base: position 12,495 of record JAFGDC010000533.1, on the reverse strand, counting down.
CATGACAGGTATGAACCGATTCAGTCAAGGGTGCCACCTGATCCCAAATCCCCCGCCAAACGATTCGGCATGCTCCACTCTGTGTGCCTTCATCCTGTTGCCTTTGCCATAAGGCATTGGGGATCAATGCGTTGTGGCGAAAAGTGTCAAATTCGGGGTACGACCCCGCGATTTCTCCGAGGCATCGGGAAACAACGAGGGTTTTGTTTGTACAGCGCATGTGTTGCGGTAGTTTCACGCCGTTCAGACAGACAGTTCCCCAACCCGATTCTTTCACCAATATGGTGAACGAATTCCCGCGCTTTCCCTTCTATTGTATGCAGTAAGAAAACCAGGCGGAGGATTTGGGCTGATCTGAAGCGGCGGGACTCCTGCGCTTGGGCGGGTACCCGATTGCGGATTATCCGGGGTCGATGTACAAAGGTGGATGAGAGCGCCAATGTTGGATGATATCGCGGGTTGGGCCGGCGCCGCCGGGGAGAGGAACTGGAGCGTGGGAAATGCGCGTATCAGGGTGATTGCCGGGGTCCTGCCGGTGCTGGCGGTAACCCTGGCGATGGCGTTACCGACGCTGTGGTATCCGTACGGCAGGGATCAAGGTCAGTATGCCTATTTTGCCAGGCAGTGGCGGGACGGCAATGCGCCCTACCGTGATCTCTGGGATCAAAAACCCCCGGGTTTTTATCTCATTATCATGCTGTTGCAGGAAATGCTTGGCACCGGCATGCATGTTCAGCGCGTCGGCGACCTGGCGGCAGCGGCGGGTATCGCCCTGCTGTTGTGGCTGCTGGCGCGGCGCCTGGGCGGATCGATCGCCCGTGGTGCAGGCCTGGCCGCCGCCTGCTGCTTCCCGATCGTGTATTTCGGCGGTTTCATCTACTGGGATACGGCGCAGCCGGAGATCTGGTTAAGTCTCTTCGCCACCGCGGCGGTGGTCTCCATCACGGGTCCGCCAAGCCTGCCACGGACCGCCCTCAGCTTCGGCCTGCTGGCCGCGGCAGTGCTGGTCAAGCTGCCGGCGGCCGTGCTGGCTCCGTTCCTGGCGGTCATGCTTTGGCTGCGGTTGGCGGAGCGCCCGCCAATGCTCCTGGCGAAGCACCTCGGAGCAGCGGCCGGCGGGATGCTGGGACCGGCAGTGGCGGTGGCGGCACTCGTCCTCCGGCATCACGATGCCTGGCGGAACATGGTGGAGATTCTGTTGCGATACAATGCTTATTACGTGATGGCCAAGGCCGGCGAGGTGACCATGCTGGATCTGGTGTGGCAACCCCTTTCCTTCCAATTGGAAGCGCCGGCGACGGTGCTTCTGTATCTCCTGGGTCTGGCCGTCGGCGTGCGCCTGCTTTCCAGAACCGCCTGGCGCACCGTGTTGCTGTGGTGTGCCGGTAGCTTTTTGGTTCTCCTGGTGCAGAAAAAATACTACCTTTATCACTACGTCGTGTTGCTGCCCCCGGTTTGTTATCTGGTGGGCCTGGGCGTGGCCTGGCTCGGTTTCCTGCTGCACCGCTTCGCGGCTGGCGGCGGCTCCGACCTCGGCCGCGCGGGGCGCCGTGCCACCGCCGGCCTGTCGGCGGCAGGACTCTGCCTGCTGTTCACCTGGGGGCAGGTTCGACCTTTCTACACCGGCTACCTGGACCGGTGGTGGGACCTTGTGAGCGGGCGGATGGGACACTTCAGGTTTTATTCGCAATTCGGCGGGCCGGACGGTTACGAGTACATCAGCAACTCGATGATCGCCAGGTTTCTGCGCTGGAATGCCGGGCCGGCGGATTTTTTGGCGGTCCAGGGATTCGAACCAGCGCTCTACGAGTTGACCGGTCTGTCCTGCCCATCCAGGTTTTACAGCACCTTTCCTCTCATGGACCCCAAATTAAGCGCGTTCCGGCCTGAATGGCGGCACGAATATCGTACCAGTCTGAGTCAAAGCCACCCGCGCTGGATCGTGACGGCCGGCGCACCGCCCCTGTGGCTGCCGGATTTGTACCGAAAGGTGGAAGCGCATCACAGGCTCGAGGTCTGGATGGCGACGGCTCCGGACGCGCCGCCGCCGGTGCTGCGTAGATTGGGGGATGCGCCGCCGCCGCACGTGCGCCACATGGTGGAATAGCCGACTCCGGTCTGAATGGAGAGACAGACGGAGGGGGCGCTGCATGCTGGTTCGAATGCGCTCTGTCTGGGTGGATGCGCCTGAGAACGATCCTGAAAAAAGGCTGTCGCGAGGACCGGATAAAGCCTGGCAAGCGCTTTGAAAATTTGACAATTTGCCCTTTTATTTCTAGAGTGTGCGGTGTGGAGACGGAGTCGTCCCAGTTGGCTGAGCGCTATTGAGAAAGGATATTGGGAGCACCCCGTGACGTGTCGTGCTGGATTACAATTATTATTATCTCCGATGTTGACGACAGGAAGATTGACATGGTCTGGCAATCATTCACCATCGAGGAGATCCTCGAGGATTTCCCCCGGCTCGTGGCGCGATTGGAGGAACTGGAAGCCAGGTATCTGTTAGGCACGGGCGGGTTTCTGGCCCGTCTGCTGGCTGGTCCCAAGACAACATATCAACGGTTCAGGCAGGAGAACGACAGGTATCTGGTCAGGCCGCTCTTGACGGGTTTTGCTGAGGCGGCTTCTCATCTCACCCAGGTCCTGATCGGGTACAACTGCCATCAGGAAGCGCAGGAGGTCGCCAACTATGCCTGTGAGGCGGCCCAATGGAGCCGGGACCGGGAGCGCCTCGAGGAGGCGTGGCTGCTGTTTGTCAAGGCGCATGCGGCCGCCATCGACGACCAGGATTTCCACCTGGACGAAATCAGGAGTGGATTGAACCGCCTGCTCCACCAGTCCGGTGGGGAGGCAGGGACGATGACGCCACATGCGCGGCGCATCCAGGCGCATCTCATGCAACAAACCGCGCAGATATTGTGGCGGATCTTTCACCTGAGGGAACGGACACTGCGCGAGAGGGGCGATGCGGAGGCTCTCAGGGCGTTCCTGACTGACAACCTGGTTGCCGCCTGGAACATGAAGCTGCTCAATCCGGAACTGAGATCGCAGGGAGCGTTCCGCCGCCGGGTGGCGGAAGAACTCCCGGAGGCGGTCACCGAGCACATGGCGCAGGGCTTGCTGTTCCGCTCTCTGTATGACTGGCTCAGCGTCGGCGATGCGTGGCGGGTGGTGCGCGACAGATCGGTCCCGCTGAAGGACAAGCTGGCCGCTCTTGCGCCGGTGGCAGCCGGGCAACGGTCGGTGGTGTGCCGGCGGTATGAGCGCGTCTTCAGGGTGAAAATACCGTACCGGAAGGGATTGCGCCTGCCGACTGCCACCGCGGAAAAGGTGTCGACCGGCCGGAAGTTGTTTCTGGACGGCGACGTGGCTGGTGCCCTGCGGGTCTTCGAAGACCTTTTCCAGGAGCACCCGATGCAGCCGTTCCTCAAAGAATGGTATGCGCTCATGCGCGGCGAAACGGGTGACATCGCTGCCGCGGATCGCCTGCTCTCCCAGGTCATCAATGTCCGGCAAGCCAATTTCATCACGTTCTGGAACCTCGCGTATTACAAGTTCAGGCAGGATCTGAAGCGGGAGTGCCTCGAGCTGCTTTCCATGGATCATTGGATGAAGCTCAACTTGAACCGTGATGAATACAGCACGGTGCTGTTGGGCCTGGCCATCGAGCTGGGGCAGACGGAACTGGCTCTGGACGTGCTGGAATCACCCACCATGCTTTCCTACCTTCCACTGGCGGTAGATCTCGCCATGGCGTGCGATCATCCCGATCGCGCCCGCCGCTTCGATGAGGCCATGGTGCGGGAACTGCAGCAGGATACCGGGTTCGACAACGACAAGGTGCCGCTGGAGGACGAACGGCGCGTGCCGGTGGATCGGCTCAAGGCCGCCTTCTCATTTTTCGTGAGTCATGGATTGGAGGATGCCGGCATCCGTTATTTCAAGAACCGGCTGCACTACGAGCCGCAGTATCATGCCAACTGGGGATTCCTCGGCAACCTGTACGAGAGCATGGGTAACATCGATCGCGCGTTCAAGGCCTATGCGCGCCAAGCCGAATGCACGCTGCATTCCAGGAGCCGGCCCCACAAGAAAGAGCAGGTGTACGAGGCGTTGCTGGAATTCTGCGTGCGCCACCGCCGCCAGGAGTTACTCGGTAAATCCCTGCAATGGGCGGAACGTGCCGGGCTGCAGCAGGATCTGCTGCGCAGGTATCAACGGATGAGACGCCATGATGTTCGCGCTGATCGACCGGCGCAGCGGTTGGATGGCCCGCGGGACATGCCGCGATTGGGTGCGGAGGAAATGAAACCGGTGTATGACGTGGAGTTGCTGACCCCGTTCATCGCCCTCGAGTCCGATATCACCTCCGTGGTGATCAGGTTCCGCAACAGGGGTATGCCGCTGCCCCGCTTCAAGGCGCTGCTCACCGGTGTTCCCGATGGCTGGGCTCCCCTGCACCATGAACCTTTCCAAATTCCTTATCTGCCGCGCGGCGCGACCACTGTCTACCGATTCCCTGTTAAAAAGGGCATGGCGACAGGATCAGGTGAATTCCGGCTCCATGTATACGCAGAACCAACCCCGGAGAAGACATGGAGCGAAGTGCGCGAAATGAAGGTCCCGGTCCGTCCGCTCAGCACCGATCGCGCCGACCTTTCCATTCCCAGCCTGTTCCAGCGTCAGGCCCCGGGTTATGATACGGAACTCGGGATGCATGACGGTCTGCTGAACAACCTCGTTCAGAACGTGGAACAGACGCCCGTGGTGATCTCGGCGCCCGGCGGCACCGGCAAGAGCGCCCTGCTCAGGGAATTCAGCAGGCTGGTACGGAACACCTTCGATATTATCTACATAAGCGGTGATCAGGCCGGCGATCGAGAGGACGGTGACGCCCTGGAGGGGATCGCTCAACTGGAAACCATCATGCGGACCAGGAACGTGCATCTGGAATCAAACCTGAGCTGGTTAAAACCCATACGCCGCCTGGTGGAACTCATTCGCTTCGTCAATACCAAGCTCACGGATCGGATCCTGGTGATATGGGACGATGCCTTCCCGGAACAGGCGGCGGCCGGGAGCCGCACAGGTTCTCGAACCACCGGCGAATCGGCTGATCCGTCCCGCCACGGTGACGACCCCGGGGGACGCGAACGCACGGCTGTCAGGGAACGCCTCGACATGCTGGATGAACTCGGCGAGATCGTTCACGACCGGTTGGTCATCGGCATCACGCCCTGGCATTTTTCCCAGGAGCTGGCCGGGCATCCACTGATGAAGCGAGCGAGAAAGCTCCGCATGCCCTTTCTTAACGAGAAGAAGACGGAGGGATTGCTGGGCAAATTGAGCCGGGAAAGCGGTCTGATCCTGCCGGAGGAGACAGTGGAGCGCTTCTGGCGGCTGTCCCGGGGATACATCGGATTCATGAAGGGATTGAGCGAAGAAGTGGTGGACAACATCCTGAACCGGGAACTGCGCATGGTCGTAGCGCCGCAGGACGTGGACCGCGCCGCCAACCTGATGATCGAGCGCAGTCCGCGCTTCACGCATCGCTGGCGACCGGAATATTTATCGGACGAAGCCGTGGCGATCGCCAGGTACGTGATGGAACATCAGCGCCGGCCCGGGCAGGGTGTGCCGGTGGCTGCGTTGAACCAGCAACTGGGATTGGAGGACTCCGTCCTGCAGGCGGTGATGGATGAACTCACCAGCCGCGTCCGGCTCATGTACATCGATTCCGACCGCGGCTATCTCTGCTTCAATGGGGTGCTCATGGACTGGTTCCTGGAGCAGGATCGAGGCACCTTCCACATCGAGGAACAATGGCGCGGCGGGGCGGCCTGCGTGGATCCCGGAGAAAAAAGCGCACTTTTCGTCGACCACGAGAACCTGTATCTGTCGCTGCGTGACCGCGGCTTGGTTGAAGCAGGCGCCAGGGAGGGCCGCTGGCTGCTTTGGGTCGCCCGCCAACTCAGGAAAAAAGCCGAGGAATCCGGACCACTGGCGGTTCAGCCGGTAGTGGTGGCCAACTGGGATCGACCGCCTTTCCGTTACCACATGAGGAGCTATCGCAATGCCGGGTACGATGTGCGGATTCCGGCCACCAGCAAATCCGGCAGCGCCGATTTTGAACTCTATGATGAAATCCATTCGGTGCTGGCCCGTCACCCTGAGGTCGGGCGTTTTCTGCTGGTCAGCGCCGATCGTGATTTCGCCCAGGTCGCCCTCCGCATCCGTGATCGGTACGGGAAACATGTGCAGGTGTGGGCGGTGGCCGGTCCATCACTGTCAAAAAATTACGAAGCACTCCTGGGGGACGATCTGCAACTGCTCAATGAGTATCTCGCCCCTTCCCGCCGCATGGAGAATGCGGCGTTCAATCTGTCGGAGGATTGACAGGCATGCGCCGGCGGCGGTCATCACTCCAGCGTGTTCAGCTCCGTTAGCAGTCGGTCAAGCTCCAGACCATGCCCTTCCGCCGCCTGCGTCAATGTCTCGTCCGTGCCGGACGCACATACCGAGCAGCCGCTGAGATTGAATCGGGCAAAGACCTCCGGCGCCTTGGCATGAGCGGCCAACGCCTGGGCCACGGTCATATCGGCGGTGAAGCGCGCTAATCCCTTCTCGCGCCGCACTTCGGCGAGATGGCTGTGTAACTTGTCAGCCAGCGCATCCTGGCGTCGGGCGCCGTCCCGAAGCTGTCCTTTCAGCGAATCGATGTCGAAACGGAGATCGGTCGCAGCGTTTTTGAGTTTCGTGACAGAAACGATGAACCATACCTGTAGTGCGATGAGAAGCAGAATCCAGAACCACATAACGTCACCTCCCTAGATAAGATTGATATCATAAACCAAATGGCCGGACTCTGGCAAATCCGGGGTATCCGACTATGCCTTGAGGATGGCTGAACATGGCGCTCCAGGCCACTATTCACTTGGGGTCGTACCCGGAATCTTGCAATGTTCGTTGCAGATCGTTGTTGTTCAAGGACTTACGACTGGACATTCGGGGTCGTACCAGGAATCCTCTGCTTTTCGATGAGAAGCGTTGGCACTCAGAAAGCTGGCAAGAAGATCCACGCGCAACCCCACGAGGTGTGGCGGCGGGGCCCGCCGCGCAAACCAGGGCGCGGCTGGCGCCACGCGCTCCCTTCGCTGGCGCTACGCGGGGTCGTACCCGGAATCTTGTACCGCTCTACCAGTGGCGCTGATAACGCCGCCACTGAAGGCACACGAAGGCGCTTTTCGTCAGGCCCTCTCCTCACTACTGATCCATCTCAGGCGTATATCGAAACCAAAGGAGTTGCGGATGACAGCTTCCCGGCGTCCTGGTTCTGGGGTATGGTAAAAAATTTGTGCGGGTGTGTTATTCCGCCGAGGAGGAGAACCATGCTGCGACCGGATGCTACGGTGGTGGTGTACGCCCAGGATGCATTTGCCCGGGGTCATTCAAAGACGGCCGAGGGCATGCTTGAATATGGTTCGTGCAGGGTAGTGGCGGTGATCGATCGGGGCCGATCCGGCCGGTCGGTGGGGCAGGTGTTGCCGTGGCTCCGTCACCATCGGGACGTACCAATACTGGCCTCGTTGGAGGACTCGCTCGCGCTGGCGCCGGATGCGCTGCTGCTGGGCGTGGCGCCGCGGGGTGGGGCGCTGCCGGCGGAATGGCGGCGGGACATCTCCTTCGCGCTCGAGCACGGGATGAATATCGTCAACGGCTTGCATTTCATGGTGGGACATGATCCGGAGTTCGCCGAGGTGGCCCGGAGGCATGGGCGTTGGATCTGGGATACCAGGGAGCCGCCGGCGGGGCTGCCGGTGGGTTCGGGACTGGCTGCCGAAGTGTCCTGCGAGGTGGTGCTGACGGTGGGGACCGATTGCGTGGTGGGCAAGATGGTCACCGCGCTGGAAATAACCGCCGAGGCTTGCCGGCGTGGTATCAGGGCGCGGTTCATTCCCACCGGCCAGACGGGCATCATGATCGCCGGTTTTGGTATTTCCATCGACCGGGTGATCGGTGATTTCATGGCCGGGGCCACGGAACGGCTCATCCTGGACAATGCCGCCGGCTGTGAACTGCTGCTGGTGGAGGGGCAGGGCTCGTTGCTTCATCCCGGTTATTCCGGCGTGACCATGGGTTTGATCCACGGCTGCATGCCGGGGAAGATGATTCTCTGTCATGAGATCAATAAGCGTACCATCCGCGATTCAACCATCGCGGTGCCTACCCTGGACGAGGTGCGACGGCTGTATGAGGCAGTAACGCTGCCAACCAGGAAAGGAGTGGTGGTGGGGATCTCGCTCAATTCCGCCGCGGCCGGCGAGGACGAGGCGCGGCGGGAGTTGGAGCGTCTCGAGACAAGCCTGGGGCTGCCGGCCACGGATCCGCTGCGGTTTGGTGCCGCCCCCCTGTTGGATGCCATCCTGGTGGAGGACCCGGCGTGAAGTAGAGGCGTGTGGACTACCGGGCGCCGCCAGGAACCCCGCGGTTGAAGAAACGGCTCCGTGCGATGCGGCGGTCGACGGCGTAGCCGATGGCGGTGATGGTGAACAGGATCAGGAAGTAGCACAGAGCGCCGAACATTCCGTACGAAATCTGGCCGCCCAGGGTGCCGGTGGGCGGCTGGTAGGTTTTCAGGTAGAGACGGAGAACCCCGCCAGCGAGACCACCGGCGCTGGCCATCACGGCAATGCCGGAAAACGCGCCGGCCGTTGTGCGACCGCGGCGCAGGAAGAGCGCGCCGGCGGCGGCAACGGCCGTGACGGCGACGGTTGCCGCCCGGGGGAGCGGCGCATGAGCCCCGAACCCCCCCAGGGCGATTCCCAGGAACAGGCTCATCATCACCAAAAGATAGCGATCGTATGGCAGTGGCGCTTCCGCTTCCGGTTCATCCTCCAACCATGTTCGATCGCTCACCAGGGAACTCCTTACGGCGCCGGCTTCCGCCGGTAACCGGTTGCCGCCCACCGGCAGCGTACCAGAACTGCGGGGATAAGAGCAACCAGCGGCCTCCGGGTACGACCGGCAGGCCATGTGATATTTCCCCGTCAAGTTCTCGATGCTTTCGCGGTTGTGCTTTCCGTTTGAAGAGAATACACTCATGACATACTTATTCATCACAAAACCGGATACCCCCATGCTTTTCCACTACCTTTCCACCACTCCCCCCACTCCCACGGCTTCCATCCGCCATCCTGTCCTGAATTTTTTCTGGACTAGTTTTGATTTTCACCTTTCGATGTGTAACATTGTGACGAGTAAGAATTGAATGATTCCGGGCGCATATGCCGGTGCGGTTGAGGTCCGCGGCGGGTGCGGATTGGTCGACGGGAATGTCAGGATGCCTGAACAAGATGTGAGATATTTAGGTGGTCGCTACCGGGTGATTTCTTTGCTCGGCGGCGGTGGCATGGGAACGGTGTTCAAGGTGCGGGACCTTGCCACCGGGTGCGAGATTGCGTTGAAGCGCCTGAAACCGGAGTTCGTGGGAAGCGAGGAGAACGTCCGGTTGCTGGAGATCGAATTCAAACACATGTCCACCTTTTCTCATCGCCATCTGGTGCGTGTGTATGATTTCCATTCCGACGAGGAGATCGGCGCGTATTTCACCATGGAGTTCGTGGATGGTGTCACCATCGAGGAATATCTCAAGCCGTTGGATCAGGAGTCCTTGTACAAGGTGGCGCTGCAGGTGTGTCAAGCGCTGGACTATGTGCACGCGCGTGGGTTCATTCATGGCGACGTGAAGATCGGAAACATCCTCATCGCCGCCAACGGTGACGCTTTACCCCAGGTGAAATTATTGGATTTCGGCCTGGTGCGCGGCAGCGGCGTGGACAAGGCGGGATTGTGGGGGACGTCGCACACCATGGCTCCCGAGTTGATCCGCGGCGGCGCCGCCGATGGGCGATCGGATCTCTATGCCTTCGGGGTGGTATTGTACAGGATTGTCACCGGCCGGTTCCCGTTCAGTAACGGAGACAACCTGTCGATATTGCGGCAGCACTTGACCACGACACCGGTCCAGCCATCGACATTCGCGGCTGATCTGGATCCTGATCTGGACCGTGTCATCCTTCGTCTGCTGGAAAAGAATCCGGCGCGCCGGTATTACTCGGCGGCCGATCTGGCCGAAGTTTTCGCCGGAAAGGCGCAGATCAGCCAGGGGGTGTCAGCCCAGGTGGCTCGGCTCAACAGTCCGGCTCATATCGGACGGGGTGCCGAACTGACCGCGCTCGTGGATGATTATCGCCAGGTACAGCGGGGTAGTGGCAGGGTGGTGATGGTGGCGGGTGAAGCCGGTATCGGCAAGAGCCGGCTGCTGCGGGAGCTCAAGACCACTATCCAGTTGAGCGGCGGGCGTTGCCTGATGGTTTCCTGCCGGGATGTGTCCGGTACCGCGTTTGCGGTCCTGCGACACCTGTATCTCATGGCGGGCGGGCGATTGGAGGAGTGGCCCGAGTTTCCCGTGGAGGCGTGCGAGGAAAATCGCTTGCGGCGGGAGGACCATCTCCATCAGTTGGTGGATCTGTTGGGCCTGGTGAGTGCCGCCGGTCAGTTGGTGATGATCATCGAGGATTTGCAGGAGGGAGATGATGGCACGGCGGCCATGGTGACGCATTGCGCCAGGGTGCTTGGGGAAAGTGGCATCAAACTGTTGCTAGTGGTTTCCAGTCGGACCTGTGAACCTGGCGGGTTGGCATCGGATCCCGAACAGTTCGCGGCCGGCGCTGCTTCGATCATACGTTTGAAGGGGTTGGATGAAGGGGATTACGTGCTTCTCCTGAGTGACATTCTTGGCCAGAAGGACTTACCCGCCGAGTTCGCGGAATGTCTCTTCAGCGAGACGGGCGGCAATCCCGCCGACACTATCGAATTGTTGCAGCTACTGGTGGAGACCGGTGAGTTGGTGCGGCAGGGCAACCGATGGGTTACGCCGGGCGGCCATGGCTCCTGGAGCCGGCACATCGTCCATCTCGGACATGCCGCCCAGGCCAGGGTTGCGGCGCTGCCCATCGAGGAGCAGGAGGTGCTTCGGCTGGCAGCGGTTCTGGGCGAGCGATTCAGCAGCGAAACCCTCATCACTTACTCCGGTTTATCCGCCGGCGTGGTGCGTTCCCTCCTGCTCCGCCTGGTGCGGAGCGGTATCCTCAGGCGCGAGGATGTTTCCTTTTCCTTCGCCCGGGTTTCCACCAAGCAGGCTATCTATGATGGGCTCCCGGTGGATGAAAAGGTCGAACTGCACGAGCGTGCCCTGGCGATGTATTGTCATGAATGCGATGATGATCATGACATTCTGAGCTGTGCGGATCATATCTGCCGGTTGATCGACCTGGGGGACTGTGAGAATTGCCCCGATACGCTTGCGCAACTTCTGGAGGCCAACCAGGTGGCCTTGCGCAACCTCCAGTACGGCGCCGCCCGGCGCTACCTGGATCATGCCGTGACGATGATTCCCGGCAAGGTGACGGAAACCACGGATGTCGAGTTGGTGTACAGGGTGCGAATCGCCAGGCTGCGGCTGGCATTGAACATCGGCGATTGCACCATGGTGGATGCCGATCTGGCGGCGCTGGATGAAATGTCCCTGCTGCTGGAACCACGGCTGCGGGTGGAACTATTCTCGTTACGCGCCGCGCTGGCCATTGCGGCGGGCGCGGTGGACGAGGCGGAACGCTGGTGCCAGCAGGCCAGACGCCTGCTATGCAAGTATCAGGATCCGGCCACCGATGCGGCGATTCTTCTCCAGATGGGAGAAATCCTCAAGATCCGCGGCACTATCAAGCAGGCGCAGAACCTTTACAGAACAGCCCATGAGATCTATGACAGCCTCGGTGACCATCTGCATACCGCCGAATGTGAAATCAACATAGGGCGGATATGCATGTGGACGGGCGAACAGGAGAAGGCTATCGGATACCTGGAGCGGGCCAGGCACAGTTATGCCCGCATGAAGGAGCCGGTGGGTGAGTGCCGGGCTCTGGTCAATCTTGGTGTTGCTTACAGCCATCTGAACCAGGCCGGCAAGGCCCTGGAATTCTACCGGGCGGCACTGGCCATGTCCCGCCGGATCGGCAACCGGCGCCTGGAGGGCGCCGCCCTGCTCAACGCCGGTAACATCTGCACGCAAACCGGTGAATACGAAAGCGCCGCTTCGTACTTCCAGGAATCACTGGAATTGCATCGCCGGGTGGATCAACGGCTGGCCCTGATCATGACCATCATCAATATCGGCTACCTGAAGGCGCTCATGGGGGACTTCAACAGCGCCAGGCAATGTCTGCAATCCGCCGCGGAAATGGCCGCGAAAGAAAAGTTCAAACGGGAGAATTCCCTCGCCAAGCTCTACCTGGGCGGCGTGGCCTTTTTCACCAGCAATATCGAGGAAGCGTTCCTGCTCTTCCAGGAAGCCCTGGAACTCCAGGAACAAATGGAAGACATGCTGGGCGCCGCCGAAGTCCATAACTGGCTTTCCAGGATTTACCGCAGCGCCGG
>JAFGDC010000532.1 GCA_016932295.1 candidate division CSSED10-310 bacterium | reverse complement strand
GGCACCATCGGCTGGATCGGCCTGGTGGTCCCGCACATCACCAGGCTGCTGGTGGGGGCTGACCACGAACGCCTGGTGCCCCTGTCGGGACTGACCGGCGCCATCGTGCTGGTCGTCATGGACGGTCTCGCCCGTAGCCTGTTTACCATGGAACTCCCCATAGGAATCCTCACTGCCTTTCTTGGCGCGCCCTTCTTCCTTTACCTGCTCGTCACCCGTGAATCGGGGTTCTGATGCCTGAAATGAATTTCAACGGGTTGAAGGTGGATGGTTTGTGTTTTGGCTATCCGGACGCTTCCTTTCAGTTGCGCATCGGGGAATTGAAGGTCAGTCCGGGAGAGGTGATGGCTTTAGTGGGACCGAACGGGGCGGGTAAGACCACTCTTATTCAATTGTTAAGCGGAGCGTTGAAACCAGCATCTGGTGAAGTGCGGCTTGCCGGCAGATCGCTGTTCGATCTGAACCCCAAGGAGCGGGCGCGGCATGTGGCGCTTGTGCCGCAATCCCATGCGGCAGTGTTCCCATACACCGTGGAGGAGATCATCCTGATGGGTCGCAATCCCTATATGGGAACATTCGCGGTGCCGGGGGTCAAGGATCGAGCCATGGTGGTAAAGGTTCTCGCTGCATTGGGCATGACCAGACTGCAACCCCGCCCCTATACGAAACTCAGCGGCGGGGAGCGGCAATTGGTGTTGATCGCCAGGGCGCTGGCACAGGAATCGGGTGTTCTGTTACTGGATGAACCTACCGCTCATCTGGACTTCCGCAACCAGATTATGATCCTGGAGACGGTACGGAGGCTGGCAGTCGAGCGGCGGTCGGTGGTGCTGATGTCCATGCATGACCCGAACATGGCGGCATGGTATGCGGATCGAGCGGCGGTCATGTCTGCCGGCCGGATCGTGTCGTGCGATTCTCCCGAGCGGGTGATCACACCGGCGATCCTGGGTGAGGCATACGGGATCAGAATACAGGTCGAAGTCACCAGGCCGTCGGGAGTGCGAGTGATCGTTCCACCTGAGATAAGCGGGCGGCATGGAACGAGAGGTTCCGCTGTCATGGCGGTTGATGATGAAGGTGAGGTGCCGGATGATCCGACCGGCGAATGAGTACCGGCTTCTGACCATCACCGTGGTGGTAGCCATGGTGGTGGCGGTGCTGACTACTTGTGCGGCGATATACGGATACATGCGCCTGCATGGATGGTACCTGGCGCCGCGCCGGGAGGCGGCACTGGCAGAACGGCTGGATGATCTGCGCCTCGAAAAAGGCGTGGTGCGCGTCCAGGGTGCTGTTGCCAAACCTGGTTCCTACAGTCTGCGGCGGCTCGCCGCCATGCCTTCCGTGACCTTCAGATACAAGGAATATGAGGCGGGGGAATATGTTGGGACGTATGTGTACAGCGGGGTGCCGCTGCGCCTGCTGGTTCAGGCGGCGGAACCGTTGAAACCCGCCGACGACAAGTTCCCGCGTCTGTTGGATATGGTGATCAAGGTACGCGATGCCGGCGGGCGGAGTGTGTATGTATCCTATGGAGAGCTGGAAACAGCCATGGTTGAGAATCGGGTGATCGTGGCGTTACGGGCGGCGTACCGGATACCGACGCATCATCCTTCGGTGGCGGCCGGTGGTTGTGGCGGATGTCATGTGGAGGTGATGGACGAGTGGCATGATTGCACCATGTGCCATAATGGGGATTACAAGCCCAGGTTGAATGGACCGGAGACGGTGCGGTTGATCTGGCGCAACGATGCCGGTGCGTTAAGAGTATTGGAGGAGCCGGCGGTGATCGAGGTGATTGCTCCCAGAGAAGCGTTGTCAGAGGGTAAGGGAGGAGGAGCGCTCATGGTCACATGGCAGCGAAGGACGATGGGGTTTATCGATGCTGAAGTGATGAAGCGCCATCGGGAGATAGTACTGGATGATGCCATGATCGGGATGGGTGTGGGATTTCACACGATGACGCAGGTGAGTGGTGTGTCATTGATTGATGTGTTGGTGGAGGATTTCGGGGTGGATCCGGCGCGACCGGAAGCGACCATGGTGTATTGTTTGGCGGCGGATGGGTATCGGGCGGTGTTCAGTTGGACGGAACTGGCTCACAACCTGTTGGGTCAGCCGTTGTTGTTGTGCATGAAGGAAGCGGGGGACAGGGATCGTGGTGCCCGGGACGAGGCGCATGCTGTGGCGGATGGGCCGGCTGTGCCGGAATTCTCGGTGTATCCCGCATTTGATCTGTTCGTAGACAGAGGCGTGAAGTTCCTGCAGGAGATCCGCGTGGTGGAGATGGGGGAATCTGAGCCGCCGGCAGATGGCGCGCGTGGCACTTGAGGGGCCGTCTGGCGCCGTCAGATAGACCGCGTGGCGCCAGCAGAGGGAGCGCGTGGCGCCAGCCGCACCCTGGTTTCCCGAGTCGCCAGACTCGAGCCGGCCTCACCCGGGTTTGCCAGAAGAATCGCCAAATAGGTCACCTGGCGTCGTCAGATAGACCGCGTGGCGCCAGCAGAGGGAGCGCGTGGCGCCAGCCGCGCCCTGGTTTCCCGAGTCGCCAGACTCGAGCCATGGTTATATTGGAGCGCCGGTATAGGCTCGGCGACCGATGTCCATGTTTTTCCATGCCATCGCACGCGTGTGATCCCTGCCCTCCCGACAGTTTCCGCCTATTGTGTCAACTTGCCTTTACACCTGTCTTTGCACCCATCGTTATTTACCGCGCAATCATTCATGAAAAGAACCATGGATATACCTTGACACCGGCCGGTTGACACTTTCGGACCATCCTTACCCAGGTTTTCATGCAAGGTGTTACAACCAATGTAACAAAAGGGATTTGTCTCGATCAGGGCGGATTCGGCTGCCTGGCATGCCGTTAGCAATATGAAATATGTGGCGAACAATTCCGCGGGACATCTCGTCGTGGCTCTCAGTCCATTAAGGAGGCACACCATGGTGGTTCGTGCTGGAAACGGCACGCGCCCAGCCCAGGTGAGGACTGCCCATGGAGGAGGCGGGGACCCGTCTGCGGGCTGAGGGCGGGGGAGGGGCCCTCAGCCAGGCCATGTACAGAGATGTCCCGCCGTTCGCCGCTTTTCGTGTGATACCTTGTGGTGCAATGAAAATCCTGCTGCCAGCGGCGTTCACCCGACTGTCGGTCACGCCCCCGTGATGCCCTCATCCAGCCGGTTTGTAAATGAATGTCGCCTTCACCACGCCATGATCCGAGGTGTGTTTCAACGTATCGTCGAGATGATCGTTGATCACCCGCATTTCCTTGAAGCTCCATTGCCGCTTGTTGGAATGGTCATAGAACTGCTCGGAGACGAGAATGTGATCCAGTGATTCCCGCCCGCCTTCGTGGATATGTGTGTAATACACATCACGCATGCTTCGGTATTCCTGCAACGTGGCGACGGTATACAGTCCCCGGTCGCTGGTGCGCCCCGCCTGGCTGGCGAGATAGAGGCGGTACGGCGGCTGTTCCGTGATGATGCAGGTAGTGACGCTCAATTGGGAGTCGTTGATGTCGCCCATCACCACCACCGGTGTGTCGGTGTCCCGCATCGAATGGTTCAACAGGACGCGCAGCGCAGCAGCCTCCGCCGTGCGCCTGATGGTGGACAGGGCGGTGCCGATGGCGCTCGAGTTCTTCCTGACCGCCTCAATCGCGGCTTCATCCCGGTCCAGCAGCATGGGCATCTTGGATTTGAGGTGCGCCACGAAGAGTTCGAAATCGGGACCGTGTTGCGGTGTTACGAGCATCTTGAGAACCGGTCTCGAGAAGGCGTCGATGGTCACCGATACGGTGTAGTCAGGTTCGAGAGTGCTGCCGGGCTGTCGTTTTTTCAGGATCAGGTCATCGGGAAACTTCTTGATCCATTGCTGATTGCTTCCGATCAACGGCCGTCGTACCGCCGCGGCCACGGAGATGCCGGTGCCGCCGTTGTCCTGGTGGAACAATTCATACTGGTCAGACAGTGCCGCGGCGGAGAAGGCATCCACCAGACACTGCGGTGACCACAGTTCCTGGAATCCGATCACATCCGCATCCAGAACCTGCAGCATGATCGCGGTCCAGGACAGCTTGCGGTCGTATTCTTCCTGCGTGTAGGTGTTGCCCTGGTACATGGGCACACCCGGCAACTGGAGATTGTACAGGTTGAATGTTGCGAAAGAGAGTTCCCTGGCCATGGTTTCCCCTTTCTTACTGGCCGGACGATGCTTACTCTCAGCCGATCCGGTGGTTGCGTTGTGAAAATTTTCTTGTGCGTCTTTGATTCTAGAATACCGCGCTCACCGCCGCAAGGTTTCCAGGTGCCGCCCGTCCTCGTCACGCCCCTGTCCGGCGGGTTCTTTCGACCGGCGCTTGGCGTGAAATAGAAGAGGTTGATTTCTTCGTCTCCCGATAAGTAAGGTAGGTGATCTGGCCGGACACCCGGCCCGGATCACGGTGGCGGTCGCCGGATCCTTCAAGAGGAAGCTGGATGACGAGAGCGGACCAGGTTCAAGAGTTACGGCGCACCATTCGTATATCCATAACTGAGGGCAGTTTCGCGCAAGCCTTCAGCGCGCTGGTAGGACCTGGCAGTATCTTCATCAGCAAGTTTGCGATGATGCTGAACGCCACTCCGTTTCAGTTCGGCCTGCTGGCCGCCATGGGGCAGCTTTCAATGCTCTTTCAACCCTTGGGCTCGGCACTCACCCGGCGGCTCACCACTCGTAAACCCGCCGCCCTCAGGCTTCTCCTGGCCGGACGCCTGCTTCCCCTCAGCTTCGGCATGCTGCCGTTTTTCCTCCCGGCGGAGCTGGCCTTGTGGGGTTTCATCCTGGCGTTCTTTATCGCCACCACCTTTTCCACCATAGGCGGTAACCTGTGGATCGCCTGGATCTCCGACATGATCCCGGCCCGCCTGCGCGGCCGGTTTTTCTCGCGCCGCACCCAGTACCTCATGCTGGCCGGCCTGGCCGCCGGGTATTCCATGGGATTTTTTATCGACCTTATAGATGTGGAATCCGGTGCTGGCGCGGGATTAATGGCGCGCATTTCCGGCATGCTGCGCCTGCAACCGGAATTGTTGCCGCTTGGCTTCCTGATGGTGTTTACCATCGCTTCGGCGCTGGGGTACGCATCCAATCGATTCCTTGCCATGCAGCCGGAGCGGAGCAAGGAACCCGAAGCGGAGCGGTTCGGCGACCTGGTACGGGTGCCTTTCAAGGATTCCAATTTCCGCCGTTTAATGGTGTACGGAATCTGGTGGATGCTGGCGGTGGGCGTGGCGGCGCCTTTCTGGGGGCCGTTTATGATCGAAAAGTTGAAGATGACCATGGTGCAGATCCAGGTGTACGGCACCATCAGCACCTGCAGTGCACTTCTGGCGCTGCGTTTCTGGGGTCGCTTCATCGACCGGCACGGCAACAAGCAGGCAATGAGAATCGCGTTGATCCTGGGCGGCTTCAATCCCATGGTCTGGGTGCTGGCGGCGCCGACCCGCTATTGGTTCGTGTATTTCGAGGCCATCACCTCGGGCTTCATGTGGGCCGGCGCGGGCATCGTCGGATACAATTTTGTACTGGCCATCGCACCCAAGGCCAGGCAGCAGATATACTCGGGTGTATTCAACGCGCTCAGCGGCGCCGCCATGATGCTCACCATGCTCCTGTCGGGGTTGGTGCTGCCGGCACTCGGCCGCCTCCAGGCGGGGAGTCTCGAACCTGAGCAGGTGCAGTTCGCCATCGCCGGCCTGGTGCGATGGAGCACCCTCATCCCCCTGGCCTGGATCAGCGAACCTCGGGTCTCGCCGGCCGCCCCCATGCAGCAGTACCTGCGGGCCGCCACAAGGTTGCTGCGGGCGCAGGGCAAACAATGGTTCCACAAAAACGGCGGCGGTTGAGAGCTGGGTTCCCGTGAATCACGGTCTCTGTTGTCCATGGTCGAGGACGAAGCGGCGGATCCGGTCGGTCCATATTCCACCCCCGTCCGCCAGCCCACTATCCCGCCGCGGATCGCCGCTTCAAGTCACGTTTCATCATTCCCACTGTCACCTCACTGGCGTCAGCGACGGCGAAGAGCAGGATTTGACAGCACGCGCGACTTTTCTTTATCGTCGTCGGGGCATGGAAGCGCAAGGGGAGGAATGGTGACGCCGGCCGTCGGCCGCTTCTCGGGACCATCGGCGGCGCCATCCTGGAATCATCGGTCGGGATAAACCAAGATGGTTCATACTCACATTGCCAGCCTTGGATATTTCGGGGCGAAGAGTTGCAAGGTCTGATCAAAGGGAAAAGGTCATAGTATGCATCGCGTGGAAGATCGCTCATGGGTAAGGGAGTTCTACGACTCGGCGGTGAAATGGTGGGGTGACAGTTGGTATGAGGGTGAAAACCTGCGGCCGAGGTTCGCGCAGGTGGAGCGTTTCGTGGGGACCGCCCCGAAAACCCTGCTCGAGCTGGGGGCTGGCACCGGGGAAACGGCCGCGTTTCTCGCCGCCGCAGGGTATACGGTCACGGCGGTTGACATCAGCGCCGTGAATCACGAACTGTTGCAACGGATCGCGGCGCACTATCCAGGCGTGACCGCGATCAGGGGGGATTTTCTCACGGCGGCGATACCCGGCAAATTCGATGCGGTGTGCCTGTTCGAGGCATTCGGCATGGGCACCGATCCTGATCAGCGGAACCTGCTGCGGAGAATAGCCACTGAATGGCTCGTTCCCGATGGCATCGTGATCATGGATGTGTACCACCCTTTCGGTCCGATCAGGCAGGCGGGATCGTCCCGTTCCCTGGAGCGGCTTGAAAACGTTGCGGGATCGGTGGACATGACGGAACGCTCTTTCTACGACGCAGTGCTTGGCCGGTGGATCGACGAGTGGGCGTCGGTAGGCGGTATTGAGCCGCCCCGCACCCAGTCGATCCGGTGTTATACGCCGGCGGACCTGTTGCTGCTTCTCGAGAGGACCGGATTCCGGATCATCCACGCGGAGTTCGCCGGCAGGGCATTTGAACCCATACCGACGCGGATTTCCACCTGGAGTCCAATGCATGAGTTTGAAAACAACTATGCTTTCACTGTCATATTGTCCACAATGGGTTCTGTTGTTCCGTAATCGTACGTCACCGGTCGCGGGGTTCCTGCCCCATCGGTGCCCCGGATCGCAAGTGCTGAAATGCTCCGATGAATGGTACAAGCATCCGCATTGTGAGTATGGTTTTGTCCCGGCCACTGTACCAAAGGCAGGCAGCAGGTTCATTCGATGCCCCCATGGTGCTCACTATATTCCTGACGGGGCTGGTGCTGCCGGTTTCGATCAATTGGTCGGAAGATTTGAACCCTGGTCAGTAATACGAAGGGAGAATGGTCCACGATCCTGCCATGGAGTGACCTGGCGCGGCCGATTCCGCGAGGGATCCGCCGCTTCGATCCATTGACACCCGCTTCCTACACCACGGATAATGCCCGGTATGAGCGCGCGGGATCTGCAACAATCGCGGACAATTCGCCCGACGGTCCGGGCACGTGGATCGAGGCTCTTTCCATACTCATCCCACGGCGTCGGCAAAAACGTGGAAGAACGAGCCATGGGCAGGTGGAATCGCACTGTACAATCTCATCGCATGTCCTCGCAGACGATTGACCGACAAACCCGGCGAGGTGACTGCCGCTCCCCTGCGGGACAGCAGTGATCATGGATAGACCGAGGTCCGTTTTTGGCAGAGTCCTCGAGGCGGTGCTCGGCGGATTCCTGTTGCTGAGATGGCTCGATCTGATCGGGAATGTCCCGAGGCGTCCACTGCTGATCCTCCTGTCTCAATGGCAAATCTGGGTCACTCTTGGCGCGGTCTTCGGTCTCCTGGGTCTCGCAAGGAGGCGCATGCAGGAATGGCAGGGTGTCCCGGGAGCCCTTGCAGCGGTGTTCATATCGGTCCTGGCACTAATGCTGTGGGTGGAGGCAGCACAGCCGCTGCGAACGTCTCTGGCCTTGGTTGTGCTCTTCATTTTGAACACTCTTTCGGAGGGATTCATGTCGAGGCTTGTTTCGACGAGAACGCGACGCCTCGTATCAGGTGCCCTCCTGTTGCCGGCATACCCGGTTGCGGAGCTGATGTGTCCAGTGGTGCTCGCGCGAGTGGCATCGGCCTTGATTCCATCTCCACTGCTGCAGAGGATCTCCCCCTGGGTTGCCCGCTGCATTGCGCTGGCGTTGCTGATTCCCGCGCATGCAACCGTGGCGACGTATGCGACCGTCGGCACAATCCAGCGTGCTGAATCGCGGCAAATCAGCGCCGGGGAATATTATGGTCTGAAAATCGATGCCGCCCGGAGATGGCTGTTCGCATCGAATATCCGTGATAGCAGGATCGATCGTTTCGACCTGGACGATCCTTTCCGGAAGACGGGTATCCGGTCTTTCACTGGAGAGGCGGGGGCTCATCCTGCATATGACCCGATTCGCGAGGAGCTGGTCACGTACCGCAGAGAAACGGGTGTTCTTTCCTTCATCGATGCACGATCCTTAGAGACGGTTTCCCAGGCGCGCGTGGGATCTCCAGTGCTTGACGCCGACACGACGCCCGGGCTCCCGGTTCTTGCCGTTGATCCGGTGACTCGGCACGTCTTCATTGCCTTTGAAGAGGGGGAATTCTGGGTGTATCTGCCTGAGGATCAACAGCGCATCCTGGCAATTCCCGGCCTTGGTGACCGCTGCAGCAGCCTGGCCATGGATGTCATCGGAGGGCGGCTCTTCATCAATTACTTTGTCCATAAGGCGTTTGTCGGGGGGTTCAGCCTTGACGGCAACGTCCCCGCGGCGAGGCTGCCCCTGCGGGAAAGCTGTAATCAGTCGGTCGTGGACTCCGTACGCAGGCTGCTGTTCGTGGCTCAACCTCGTCGCGGGCAGGTTCTCGCCTTTGGTCTCGACGATCTGAAACTCAAAAAGAAATTCAGCACGGTCTTCCTGGTGCGCAGCATTGGTGTCGACGAGGAGCGAGGGATTCTCTTTTCGGTCGGGCTGACGAACTCGAGTCTGCGGGCACTCGACATCGAGAGCGGTGATGAGATCGGTCGGTGGCGGATAGGACTCTGGCCTCGTTTCCTGGTGGTGGATCCCATAGGTTGTCAGGTCTTTGTGTCCACGAAGAGGGAGGGATTATGGCGCGTCGACTACGGCAGCGTCGCCATCGGTCGGCTGGAACGGCCGGTTCACACACCGGTCGATCAGTATGGATTTGTGTGCCCGGGTTGAGCCTGAATCTTACGGCCGTCGGTCCGCACTTTTTTTACCTTCTGATCCTCGCTTGACCGGCCTGTCTTCATGAGATTGGCCGCGTGGCGCCAGCAGAGGACGCACAGCGCAACACGGACCGCACGGCGCCGCCGTGCCCTGGTGATGGAGCCGCCGGCTCCATGCTGGTGGGGTGAATAGGCGGGGAGCACGGGCCTGCCGCAAGACGCATAACGCAACACGGACCGCACGGCGCCGCCGTGCCCTGGTGATGGAGCCGCCGGCTCCATAATGGTGGGTGAATAGACGGGGAGCACGGGCCTGCCGCAAGACGCATAGCGCAACATGGACCGCACGGCGCCGCCGTGCCCTGGTGATGGAGCCGCCGGC
>JAFGDC010000060.1 GCA_016932295.1 candidate division CSSED10-310 bacterium | reverse complement strand
GCGGCAAGCAAAGCTACCTGAGGCGCCACCTGGGACTGGAGCCGGTGCACTATCTGCATCCGCTCCTGGAACCTATCATGAACGATACCTACGGGTGCCTGATCTACCAGGAGCAGGTCATCCAGGTGGCGGCGGCGGTGGCCGGCATGACCCTTGCCGAGGCGGACGGGCTGCGCCGCTGCATGTCCAAGAAACGCAACTGGAATCACATGAGCACCTACCGGGAACGGTTTTTCTCCGGGGCGGGGAAAAACGGCATCAGCGAACCGGTGATCAAGGAGATCTTCAGGCAGATCGAGTCTTTTGCCGGCTATGCCTTTTGCAAAGCCCATTCCGCATCCTTCGCCGTCGAGTCCTTTGAAAGCATGTACTGGAAAAGCCATCACCCGGCCGAGTTCATGGCGGCGGTACTGTCGAACCAGGGGGGGTACTATTCGCAACTGGAGTATCTCGAGGAGGCGCGGCGGCTTGGAGTGAGCATCCTTCCTCCTTGCGTAGTGCATGGAGAAGAGCGGTTTCATGGCCGGAACATGGAGCTGCGGGTGGGATTGGCACAGATCAGGCACATGCATCGTGAAACCCTGGACCGGCTGTTGGCGGAAAGAAAACGGGAACCCTTTGCATCGTTGCTGGATTTCCTTTCCAGAGTGGAACCGGACGAACGCGAACTGCTCGGGATGGCCATGGCCGGGGCGCTGGATTGCTTCGGGTTGACGCGCCCGCAACTGCTCTGGGTCGTGCGGTTGTTGTACGACAAGGGAAGTATGCGGCTGGGCAGGCTGCAGGCGATGATAAATGATATCCCGAAACTGCCCGAATTCAGCGAGGAGGATCGGATCGGACGGGAGCTGGAAGCGCTTGATCTGTGCGTGTCGGGGCATCCGCTCCGCATGTATCCGGACAAGCTGGCATGGTTGCGGAAGCGGCGCCGTATCGTTCCGGCCGCGGAGCTGGCCGGATTCGCGCCGCACGACGTGTACTGCATCGGCTGGCGCGTAACCGGCAAGATCACCCGGACAGGGACGGACAACAAACTGATGGAATTCATGACCTTTTCCGACGAGAGCGGGAGGTTCGAAGCGGTGTTCTTCCCTGAGAGTTTTCAGCGGAACGCGGCGGAGCTGCGCAGGGGCAGGGGGCCTTTCCTGATCAAGGGCAGGGTCCAGATGGAATTCGGCGCCGAGAATCTCATGGCGAGCGATGTCAAACTATTGTAGATAAAGTTTATTATGCATATGATACAACAGATGCAGGAGCGGCGGCTGGCGCGGATGATGGGAACGGGATGCCGGATGATGTCGTTGCAACGTCCTGGTTTACTCTTCGTGATAGTATAAAACTTCATGGGAGTAGGACGACGCCCCGGCACGGTTTCCGTCATGAATGTCACTGCCGGAGTTGACGCGGATTCCGACAAGAAGAATGTTATGATCTGAAGGTGGTGAAGGAGTCGTGGTGAATCTGGCTGAGCTGGCGATCGAATCGGAACGCATTCTCTTCGGGCGGGTGAATTTCCCGCGCGTTCCGTCAAAAACCAAGACATTGCTGGTGAAAACAATGACCGGACAAGGTCGCGGGTGTGAACCGATGCTGCACGAGATACGCACTGATCATGACTGGGATTTGTATACACAATGCCGCGGGCCGGTGGAACGTGAACTGGGTTTGTCGGGCAGGGAAATCGAGGCGCTTATCAGGATCATGAGAAACAAGGGCAACATGCTGAATATAACATGGTATCTCTATCCTGATGGAGAGCGGCCGGCGGGCGCGGTGGGCCTGCTGCGCTATGAAGCGGCAGGCCTGCGATGCGGCCGCCTGCAGGATGTGGATATCTTTCCCGGCCGGCGCGGACAGGGTCTGGGGAATTGCCTGCTGGAAGCCGTGGAGTGCCTGGCTATGAGAGGGCGGCTCAAATACTTGACAGTCGGCGCCCAATCGGATTCATGGACCTGTGACTGGTATGAAAGGCGCGGATACGAACCGGTGCTGTCCATGGCGGTGCCGAGGGAACCGGGGAGATGACCGGACATGCTTCGCTCATGCTGTCGATCAGCAGGTGCAGCCTGGGACGGTTGGGAGGACAAACGGCATGATGGAGAAAGGTCACGAGGATATCTATTCACTTCCCGAATACTATGATATCGCCTTCGATTTCCGGGATGTGGCGGCGGAATGCACTTTCATGTCCGATCTTTTTCACCGTCTTCACCGCCGTGCTCCGGGTGGTTTTCTCGAACTGGCGGCCGGCCCGGCCCGGCATGCCCTGGAGTTCGCCCGTCGCGGCTGTGCAGCCATCGCCCTGGATTGCAACGAGGCGATGACGACCTATACGGCCCGGTCGGCAGAAAAGGCCGGTGTTGAACTCGTGACCGTGTGTGGCGATATGGTCGATTTCCAGCTCCAGCATCCCGTGGATATGGCCGCCCTGCTCATGAATTCAGCCGTGTACCTGCTCACCAACGAGACAGTGCTGGACCATCTCGATTCAGTCGCCGGACACCTGACCGACGGCGGACTGTATATACTGGAGATGGCGCACCCGAGAGATGTGTTCGGCACCGGCACCTCGACACATAACCAATGGCGTATGGAGAAGGACGGCACGGCGGTGGAAATGACGTGGGGCAGGTCGGATGATGCATTCGATCCGGTCACCCAAATCCGTCAGGTTACCGTGACAATGTCGTTCAAGGGACCGCGAGGTGACGGCTCGATAATCCGGGCCGCGCCGGAGCGTTGTTTCACCGCCAACGAGGTAAAAGCCCTTGTTGCCGCTTCCGGCAGATTCGAACTCATAATTCAATACGGCGCAATGGATGCAGGGATTCCCTTCACCAACGACGCCATCGCCTGGCGCATGGTTTCCGTGCTCAGAAAACGGTAAGGACATGACAGCGAGGGATTCAATCTGCTCCTGGATCCACCTGCCGGATAAAGCTGGACGTGAACTCTGCTTGACGATTGGAACCCCGATACGGTCAGATGGAACTGAACCGGTGGAACGAGAGGAGTGAGTATGAGCGACGAAGGAGGGGGAATACAGGCGGGTCTTGAATGCGAGGCAAGCCTCAAGGCGATCTTGAAAAGTCAATACCACGCGGGTCTGGCAATGGTGCGTCAGGCCGTGGAGCTGTATCCCGATGAATGGTGGTACGATGATACCTCGGTCAATGCGGCATGGCAGCTCGCATATCATACATTGTTTTTTACACATTTGTACTTGCAGCCGTCTCTCGAAGATTTCGTGCCATGGGATGGGCAACAGAACGATGTCCAGTATCCAGACGCCATTCCCGGACCGCCGAAACCGGACAGCGACCTTCCGTTGCTGCCCGAACCGTACTCCAGGGAAGAAGCGCTGGCGTACTGGCGGGTATGTGATGACATGATCGACGCGTGCGTCGATGCGCTCGACATCTGGTCTGCACAGAGCGGCTTCTATTGGTACAGAGTGTCCAAGCTCGAACACCAGCTTATCAACATCCGCCATCTCCAGCATGGTGCCGCGCAGCTCGCCGACCGTCTGCGCGCCGCTGTGAATTTTGGTGTCAAATGGGTAGGCGCGGCGGGGCGTTAAAACCGGAAACCTGACTCGAAGCACACTCGATGTGCATTGTGGCGCAGCGATCCGTGATTTCCTTCACCAGTTGATGCATACCGCTCCTCACCGTGTGCCTGGTCTTGATATACAGGTGTCGACACCGGATGGAATTGCGAATCATCACCGTTTGCACGGATCTATCTGGATATGATAAAACTCCATGCAGGTGACTTGCCGCGCTGCGTCACTGGGCATCTGATTGCAGAGGGTTCAGGGAGGAAAGATGGACACTTTTTTCGCGCCTGCTGAGCGGATGGAATGCGAACTGGTCAACCAGCAAGCCGATTTCCTTGCGGAATCCGCCAATCTTCTCCATCTGCTCGATCTTGCTCCGGCGGCTCTCCTGGTCCTGAATGAATGCCGCCAGGTGGTGTATGCCAACCAGCCCGCCAGGGACTTGAGCAGTCCGAGTCTGGTGGGCGGCGTGATCGGCAAGCGTCCTGGCGAGATGCTCGGTTGCATTTATGCGACGCAGACACCGGGCGGATGCGGCACCTCGGAATTCTGTTCAACCTGCGGAGCGGTCAAGAGTATTCTCGCATCCCAGCAAGGGGTGCGGGAGGTCCAGGAGTGCAATATCACGGTTGAATCGGGAGATATTTACGAATTGCGGGTCACCTCCACGCCGCTCACCGTGAAAGGGATACGGTTCACCGCCTTTGCTGTTTCCATCATCAATGATGAAAAGCGTAGAGAGGTGCTGGAAAGGGTGTTCTTCCACGATATATTGAACACCCTGACAGGGCTGTACGGTTCCATTACCCTTCTCAAATGGCGAAACGAGACCGGGGAGCAGAATGAAGATGATGAAGGCGATTACCTGTCATCGATCGATTACTTCACCCGGCGGCTGATCGAGGAAATAAAGGCGCAACGCGATTTGCAGCTCGCGGAGCACGGCGACCTGAAAATTAACCCGGAACAATTAGAATCTAAAAGAATTATTCAAGAGGTTGTCGAGCTTTTCAAACGGTTTAAAGTGGCTGAGGGACAAATCATCCGGATTGATCCGGAAGCGGAGGCCGTGACGTTCGAAAGTGATCACCTGCTTCTTTCTCGAGTGCTCGGGAATATGTGCAAGAATGCATTGGAAGCTTGCGGAACAGATGATGAGGTGGTGGTGGGTTGCCGCACCGGCAAGGATTGGCTGGAGTTCTGGATCAGCAATCCGGGTGTCATTCCTCGCGCCGATCAGCTTCAGTTGTTCCAGAGAACGTTCTCCACCAAAGGCAAGGGTCGAGGACTGGGGACGTACAGCATGAAACTCCTGGGTGAACAATACCTGCGGGGTCGGGTCTGGTTTGAATCATCGGAGTCGCTCGGTACCATCTTCACCATCCGGCTGCCGTTGAAGCTGTCTCCCTCGGCATCACCGGACAGCAGATGAAGGAATACCGCTCAGGCATTCAAAGAAGGGCATCCAGGTGAACTTTTCACAAAGACTGACAGAAGGTATCCTGATTCGTCGCTACAATCGTTTCCTGGCAGATGTCAGATTACAGGACGGCGCCATTGTGACGGCGCACTGCCCGAATTCCGGCAGTATGATGACATGCAGCGAACCTGGCATGCCCGTCTATCTTTCCCGCCACCAATCCAAGACGCGGCGGTATCCTCACACCTGGGAAATCATCGACATGCACGGGACCCTCGTGGGTATCAATACCATGATTCCCAATCGCATTGTACGTGAAGCTATCGAGCAGGAGCGAATACCGGAACTCGCCGGATACACGCAATTACGGCGGGAAGTCCCGTACGGCGCCAACAGCAGGATCGATATCCTCTTGCTGGATGGTGATAAAAGATGTTACGTCGAAGTCAAGAACGTCACTCTCGTGGTGGAGGACCGCTGCTTGTTTCCCGATGCCGTCACCACCCGGGGTCAAAAACACCTCGTCGAGCTAGGACTGGCGGCCTCCCATGGTCACCGGGCGGTCATGCTGTACGTTGTTCAGCGGAGTGATGGCAGTAGTTTCGCTCCGGCCGAGGCCATCGATGGCGACTATGCGAGGCTGCTGCGGTCCGCGGCGGCGGCCGGTGTGGAGATTTTGGCGTACCGCGCTGACGTGACGACGGAGGGTATTTGCCTCGGATCTGCCGTTCCGGTCTTCCTGGATGTGCAAAACAAGATGGGTGAAGCTGCCTGTTGAGGAAGCTTTAGACAAGGTAGGACGGGTATTAGATTTAGTGGCGCTCATCGAGAAAGCCTCGCGGAATGCTGTATTCCCTTAGAGGTGGCCTCTCGGAGTGCTGACCTCCCTGGAGCGCTTGACGGAACGCGTGGTACTTTGGTGGAGCGCGCCTGGCTGAGGTATGGACCGCGTGAGGCCCTCATGGAGCGCGTGGTGTCAGCCGCGCCCTGGTTATGCGAGTCGCCAGACTCGCCTTTGAGCCTTCTTTTCGTGCGTGTACCCATGAAGATGCCGAATGGCTGGCCGGAAGCGCGGCATTATCGTCATGCGACCCTTGATGCGTTGCCAGGCCTCGCACTCCGAGATGCTCAAACGACGAAGGTGTTTTTTGGGGTAGCCAGACCAT
>JAFGDC010000531.1 GCA_016932295.1 candidate division CSSED10-310 bacterium | reverse complement strand
CTGCGGTGCTATGGCCGGCAGCCGTTTTTCCTGTTCGTACACTGTTATGACGTCCATGAGCCTTACCGCTCGCCACCGCCCTGGCCAGACATCTTTCCACCGCGTCCAAACGTGCCGGATGTGCTCCTATGGTCACACTCGTACGACAGCGCCATCGCCTACACGGACCAGTTCATCGGAGGCATGATACGAATCCTGGCGGACCTGGGCTGCCTGCAGGACACCGCGGTTATCGTCACCTCCGATCACGGCGAGGAGTTCGGCGAACACAACGGCCACGGTCATGGCGCAACGGTCTTCAGGGAAACAGTGGAGGTTCCCTTGTTGCTGTGGGCTTCATGGCTCCCCTCGGGCCGCGTGGTGGAGGGCACGGCCGCATCGATAGACATCGCACCGACGCTGCTCGCCATGAGCGGCATCACGCCTCCGGACACCATGCACGGCCACCCCCTGCAGGACTTCTTTACCGGGGACGGCATCCCGGCCCGGGCGATTTTCTCGGAGAACGAGGATCGGATGCTCTTCGGCATTCGCACCGAGGACCGGCTCATCCTGACGGAACACGACATGGATCCATTGTTCTTCGATACATTCGGAGGATTCCGATTGCACTTCGCTGATGACATACACGAGGTGATCGATCCGAACGGATCGATAAGGATAACCACGCGACTCAAACGACTCTGGTACAGATTGTTCGGCAACAAGGACTGGATGGCGCCCTTCAAGATGGAGATGTATTTGCAGCCGGACGAAACCATGCGTATCGATACGTTGGAGAACGATGACATCGTCCGATACAAGGGAGTGATCGATGCATGGATCAAGGAAACCAATGTTTACAGGGAGGGTGAATTCGAATCGATCAACGCCGACGAGGAACTGACGGAGCAGTTCAAACAGTTGGGTTACATCAAGTGACGGGAGCGCGGCCGGCGCGCTGACCGGCGGCGCCGTTCCTGCTGACCAGGAAGAGACCCCCGGCGATCATCGCGAAGCCGAGCGCCTCACGGATGCCGGCGCGTTCACCCAGGACCATCGCGGCGACGGAGGCTGACACCACCGGCTGAATGGTGATGTAAGCAGCCACCAGTGATGGGGTGGAACGTGCGACGGCCCAACTGTTCAGAACATAGTTGAGCGAAGTGGGCACGAGCACGATGAAGGCGAGTCGAGCCAGGACACTCCCGGGCAGGGCAGCCGGAGACAGCGCGGCGAGATGGCGGAAGGTGACCGCCAGCATGCCAAGTCCGCCGAACAGGAACGCCCATGCGGTGACGGTGACCGGTGGCAGCCGGCGCAGCAGGGGACGCTGCAGAACGAGGAACAGTGAAAAGCTCAGGCAGTTCAACAGGATAAGTGTATTACCCCATCCCACCCGGTGCCCGGTGTTCAACTGTGAGACGTTCAACATCACCAGGGCGCCGGTCACGCAGATCAGGATGCCTGCCAGCCTGCGGCTGGTCATCCGCTCGATGCCGGTGACCAGACCGATTGCCGCGGCGAACACCGGCACCGACGGCATCATGATGGCGGCGTTGGTGGCGGTGGTATGCTGCAATCCGACGATGAACAGCAGTTGGTTGAACCATACGCCCAGAATGCCCAGCAACGCGAGGTACGGGAGGTCCTTCAGCCGCGGCAGGGTACGGTCGATGAGCAGGCCGGCGGTGATGAGAATGGGGGCGGCGCCCACCACTCTGATGGCGGCCACGGCCAGCGGGTCAACGTGTGTCAGGACGGATTTGGCCACCACGTGAAACACGCCGAACATCACCTGGACGAACAGCAGGACAAGATGTACGCGCCGGTCGACGTTTGTCATTGCGTAGTAGTATCGTGTTTCAGGTCGCCTGTCACCTGGGGGTCGGCACCGTTGCGATGACGTCGACGCCCGGAGAAACGGTGTGATCTGACTCAGAGATCCGGAGTCCGTTCGGGACGCATCCTGTCCACGGTTTCGAAAGCGGCGCGTGCCGATGCCCGCCAGGATGACCGCCGGTCGTGCTCCTTGTCATGAATAGACACTTCGAGGTCGGCCAGCTTGCTGTTGCGGCACCATAGCGAAGAGCCGTCGGTGTCCTGGTAGGTAACCAGGGCGTATGGCATATCCTCCCTCCGCTTCACCGTCAGCCGGATATCATGCCGATCGTTCCATGCCGCAGCCGTCCAGCGCTCCCGGTTCCAGCTCGAACTCAGCGCCAGGCCGGCAAGGACGCCGCGCACCACGCGCCGTCGGTCATGGTCCTTGATAATCAGTGAGGTAATGGCGGGAGTCTTACCGCGGCCGGCGGGCATGACCACCGACAGCGCCTCCACCGCGATGTCGGGCTGGTTATCGAAGTGGTTGCAATGGAGCCATGCCCACGAGCATGGCTGGCGCCGCCCCCAGATGTGACCCAGCATGCCGGTGACATGATCGAGACCGACGGTTCCTCCCGGTGCTTCGATGATCCCTGAAATCCTGGCATCCAGATCAAGGGTGAGGTAACCACCGGTACCGGGCAGGCAGCGCAGGATCGGGGGCACATGGTGGAAGCCGCCGCCGGCGCCCGTCCAGGTGAGCCGCCAGGCGAGATCACCGGCGCAGCCTCTTGCCACTCCGGGCGCCAGATGGGAATCACCGGCGGCGAATGCCAGGCCGGGTGCGACCGGTTCACGCCCCACCCAGGTCTGACTGGATTTTCCAACGGT
Source organism: candidate division CSSED10-310 bacterium (assembly GCA_016932295.1). Next base: position 8,944 of record JAFGDC010000531.1, on the reverse strand, counting down.
CACGGCACCGTCGAACAGGATGGCCCAGACCGCCATTTCCCGTGTCTTTCCGTCCAGCAGCGTATACCTGAACCAGAAGGCGCGGCCAGGGGCGATGTCCAGTTTACCGAACCACACCTCGTACCACGGTCCATGCCCGGGATACCGCACCGTATATCCGTTCCGGTAAAGGCACCGGCCGGCCGGCCATGGCCACCCATGCATGACTCGATCTCCTTCCGGTGATTCACCCTGGAACCGGCTGCTTCAACATCTTCATGACTGATTCTCATTCAGGGTACGTGCCCTGCTCCAGACTGTCAATGCGCAACGCCGGGGTCGTACCTGGACTCCACTACCGTTCGCCAAGGAGGGTTGGCAACCAAGGCGTCATGGAGTCAGTACAGGTTGCCGGCTGGGCATCGTTCGCCGGTAGTGCCTGCAATCACCCTGCCCGACCGCACTCCACACGTTCTTCCTGCTTGCTGACAGTTTTTCTGACGTGCTCATTCAACGGCTCTCCGATTAGCCCCCCTATAGCACACCAGGTCTCGACGCCTTTGCCTGAGCCCTAAGTTCGCCGCCCGAAGCCTTGTTTTTTAAGCCAGAAAAAGTATACTCTCTGAGCATTTATCATGGGATACCACACTTCGCCCCCGCGAGACGCCAGCGCAGCGGGCAAGGCGATGTCGTGTCATGCACGGGGTACGTTGAGCGCGCCCAATGGTTTATGGAGGATCACATGGACAGGGATGAGCGGCAAGCCGCGATACATAACAATGACCGCGCCGGTGAGGCGGAAATCACCATGACGGGTTACTCGTTGGAGGAGATCGATTCGGCGTCCGAACCACTGGCGCCGGGGCCGATCCTTGATCACGACGATGCCGGCGACCGGCGGGTCACCTCCCGCTTCTTCCGAGCCAACTGGTACTACCTTTTGTGGGTGGCGGTGCTGCTGTTTACTGCCTACACCAGGCTGCACCATCTCGGCGACAAGCCTTTTCACCACGACGAGAGCCTGTACGCCAAGTACATCTGGAATTTCTTCACCGGCTATGGGTACCAGTACGATCCAATGCAGCACGGTCCCTTCATGTTCCATATCAGCCAGGTCTTTCTCTTCCTGTTCGGCGTCAGCAACTACACCATCAGGCTGCTCATGGCGGTCATGGGCATCGGCATGGTGATCATGGCCTGGTTTTTCAGGCACCGGCTCGGCGATCGGATCGCCCTGTTGCTGGGCTTTGGCCTGGCCATCTCTCCGCATGTCATGTACTTCAACCGGTTTCTGCGGCACGACACGCCGTTCGCCTTCTTCTGCATGGCGCTCGTGCTCTTCATCAGCTACTGGCTGCATACCAGGCGGCCGCTCTTCGCCTATCTGTCCGCCGCCGCGCTGTCCATTCTTTTCTGTATCAAGGAAAACGCCTTCGTCATGGTGGTCACCCTGATATCCTTCGCGCTGCTGGTCCTGGTCTACCGCCTGGTGGAAACGTACCTGGCCGGAGGCAGCATGAAGGACACCGCGATCTGCACCATGGCCAGGTTTCCGCTCATCAGCAAGGGAGTCGTCTTGATGCTGGTCTGGGCCGCCAGCCTGACCGTATACGCCGTGCTGCACCTGGTGCTCCGGACCGGTTACCAGGGCAACTGGGCACTCCTGGTCCGTATCTACTGGGTGATCTGCTTCGCCGTCATGCTTGGCCTGATCGGCGGCACACTGTATCTCGGACGGCGCTCGGAACTGGCGCTGCTGCAAGGCCGGCGGTTCTACCATGGCCTGTTCGAGGATTCCCGCCTGTTCGCCTGGTGCGCCGGTATCTTCGCCGGCATTTTCATCGTGCTCTATACCACGTTCGGCTTCAATCCTGGCGGCTTCTGGCAGGGTGTGTACGGCTGGTTCGAATACTGGCTGAACCAGCACCAGATCAAACGCATCGCCGGGCCTTTTTTCTACTACAATTGGAAACTCATCAACTATGAGATCTTGATGGTGGTACCCGCTCTCGTCTACGCCCTGCTCAAACTGTCGGTGCGGACGGTTTTCATCATTGGAGTGGTGATCTTCCTGGCGGTCATGATCCTGATCGGCGATGCCGGGATTCCCGGCATCAATCATGAGTATTTCATGGGCCGCGACCTGGTGTTCGCCATCGGTTTCATGGCTGCCGGCATCTGGTCGGTATGCCAGCATCTCAAGGAGCGGCGGCCGTTCGCGGCCTTCCTCATCCACTGGTCGGTGACCAGTTACCTGGCCTATTCCTATCTGCAGGAGAAAGTCCCCTGGCTGGGGCTTCACATCACGATACCCGCGACCTTCCTCGGCGCCGTGGTCATCGATGCCATGCTGGAATACCGCCGGAACCGGACGTGGCGCATAGCCGGCTTCATTCTGCTGGGTCTGTTCGCCGCCTACGAGATCCACTCCGGTTTTCTGCTCAACTGGTACAACGAGTCTGATCCACGCGAGCAGGTGGTGTATGTTCAGTCGACCACCGACATGCCGCGCCTGGTGAAGGAGATCGAACAGGTCGCCGAGATGCGCGGCGAGGGAAAAAATATGCCGCTGGTATACGGTGGTGAAGCGACGTGGCCGCTCTACTGGTATCTGCGCGACTGGAACAAGGTGGTGTATCTGAACAGTGTCAGCGAAATTCAGGATGTGCCGGTGGTGGTGTGCGACTGGAAGCAGCGCTTCGAGTATGCCAGGACGCTGGGCGAGGACTACCGGTTGCGCCGGTACAAGATCAGACATTGGTGGATCTTCTCCCGCAACGACTTCGATCCGAATTACCTGAAGGCCGCCAAGCAAATGTTCCGCTGGTTGTTGTTCCGTGAAATGTTCAAGCCGGAGATCTACGGCTCGGAGGATTGCGCCGTATTCTTCCACAAGGATGCCGCTCAGTGGTCCTGGAGCAAAGATCCCGGACCGCCGCCACCGGATTCGATAGCACCTGAACGGGGACCCGAGCCGGTTACATCGCCGGAGAAGCATCCGGTAGTGTTGAACTTCGGCGGCTTCGGCACCGGGAACGGCGCGTTCTCCAATCCGGGCGCCATCGCCCTGGATGCGACGGGCAACATCTACGTGGCGGATACCGACAACAACCGCATCCAGAAATTCTCACCCCAGGGCGAGTATCTGCGCTCCATCGGCAGTGCCGGCGACCAACCTGGTCAGTTCAATAAACCACGCGGAGTGGCGGTGGACAGCATGGGATTCATCTACGTGGCGGATACATGGAATCACCGTATCCAGCGTTTCAACCCGGAAGGCGAATACGTATCCGGTTGGGGTTCGGGTGAAACCTACTGGGCACCAAAGCACCTGGTGGTCACGCCGGACAATCATCTCTTCATCGTGGACACCGGCTTCCATCGCATCCACAAAACCGATCTCACCGGCCGCGAACTCAAGCTGTTCGGAAAATACGGCTCACTGTCCGATGAATTCCAGGAACCGGTGGGTATCGCCTTCGATTCCGCCGGCAACCTGCTGATCGCCGACTCCGCCAACCGCCGCATCAAAGTCTATTCCACCGAGGGAGTGCTGGTGCGCACCTTCCCGGTGTATGGATGGGAATTTTATTACACGGAGCCCTATCTCGCGGTGACCGGTGACGGCCGAATACTGGCCACGGACTCGCAACATCATCGCATCCAGATCCTGTCGCCCGAGGGCGAACTCCTGGCTTTTTGGGGCGAGGAGGGCACGGCGCCCGGACAGTTCCTGTCGCCGATAGGCATTGCGGCTGCCGGTGACCGCATCTTTGTCGGGGACAGCCAGACTCATCGCATCCAGGTATTCGAGATTCCCGCGGCCGAGTGAGTTGACCGGTCATGATCACCGGCCTGTTGGCCCTGATTTGGTGGTGGGTGGCCGCCAGCCTGCTGGGATTGGCGGCCTGGCCGCTGGTCCACAGGGCATGCGGCGCAGTGACCACGACCGCATGGGCGAGGATCGCCGGGGTGCTGGGCGCCGGGTATCTGACCTGGCTCGCTGCAAGCCTGCACGGCATGCCCTTCAGCATGTGTTCCTGCTGGTTCGGCGTGCTCCTGGTGGCGCTGGCCGGCTGGCTGCCGCCATTGCTGAACTCCCGCCTGCCCGCTATGCCATGGCGCGCATCAGGCTTCAGGCAGCAAGAGCTGGTCTTCGCCGGCTGCCTGCTGTTTTTCGGTATCCTCAGGATGCTGGCTCCTGACATCTACGGCACGGAAAAATACGCCGACATGTCCTTTTTGAGTTCCATCCTGCGTACCGACTGGTTTCCACCGGAGGATGCATGGTTTGCAGGCGAACATATTAATTATTTCTACTTCGGGCACTACCTGGTGGGATTCCTGGCCAGACTCACGGGCATGCCGGCCGCATGGGGTTTCAATCTCGGCCTGGTAATTGTTTACGCCCTGGCGGCAAGCGCTTCCTTCGGGTTGCTCCAGGCCATGACCGGCCAGGTAAGCGCCGGGTACACCGGCATGGTGACAGTCATGTTCATGGGCAACCTGGATCCGCTACGCCAGTTGCTGCGGGCCCTGTCGACCGGAGCGCAACTGTGGCCGCCGCAATGGTTCAACTGGTGGAACTCGTCACGTGTTCTGGTGCGCGACGGCCTGGATGTGACCATCAACGAATTCCCGATCTGGAGTTTCGTCCTGGGTGATCTGCACGCCCACGTGCTGGTGCTGCCCATCACGCTGCTGGCCGCCGCCCTGGCCTGGCGACTGACCGATCCGGCCATCGACCGACGGGCACGGAGGGTCCTGCTGGGCCTGGCAGTCCTCACCGGCGCCGCGGTGCCGGCCATGAACACCTGGGACACTCCCGTCACCTGGACATTACTGCTGGCGGGTCTGGCAATCGGCACGGTGAAACAGCGCGGCATTACCCGTCGGAGTGTGGCGGGATTCGTTCTGTGCGCGATTGGCATGGTCACCGGCGCATTCTTGTTGTTCCTGCCGTTCCACCGGTCCTTCATACCAGCAGGCGCCGGCGGTATCGGAGTGGTACCGGCGGCGTTGCGGTCCCCGCCCGGCCTGTTTCTCCTCATCCACGGCATCTTTCTCCTGATTTTGACTCTGTACCTGGTACAAGGCGCGAGCATGACCTGGCGGGACCTGAGCCGGCACCGGCGGTATTGGGCGGCGGCGGGTGCCGGCGCACTGCTGTCCGGCCTGTTCCTGTCCCCCGTGATCGCCCTGCTCCTGGGCTTGCTCGGTGGCGTCGTCATGGTTTTCTGGAGACGACGGGACCATGGTGAGGACACCTTCGCGCTGGTATTGGCGGGACTGGCGCTGGTGCTGCTCCTCGGAGTGGAATTCCTTTACGTGAAAGATGCCTATGGACTCGCCCTGCGCCGGCAGAACACCGTGTTCAAGGTCTACTACCAGGTCTGGATTTTACTCGGCCTGGCCGCCGCGTACATGATCCACCGCCTGGAAGAACACTGGGGCGCGGCCGGGCGGACAGCACGCCGGACATGGCGTCTCGGGCATGATGCCGTGATGGCGGCGGGACTGCTCTTCGCCTTATTGGGAATTTCGATCCGCTATGGTAATTTAAATACTTTGATCAATCCCACGACGCGCGAATTCGTGACCATGGATGGCGCGCGGTTCCTGAAACGACATGCGGCGGGTGATTACGCGGTGATCGAGTGGTTGAATGAACACGTGGATGGGCGATCGGTGGTGCTTGAAGCCACCGGGGAGGCGTTCTCCGATTATGGGCGCATCTCCGCCTTCACTGGTCTGCCCACCCTGTTGGGTTGGGCCAATCATCAATCCATTTGGCGGGATCCCACCTGGAACACCTGCATGACCCGCACCAGTGACATTGAAACCATGTATCACAGTGACGACAAGGCCGAGGCGGCGGCACTCCTGGCGGAATACCAGGTACGCTACATCGTGTTCGGCAAGCTGGAACGAAGCCGCTATCAGAAATCCGGATCGGAAAGGTTCGGCGCCATGGGTGACTTGGTGCTTGACGCATCGACCACGGAGCTGTTCCGGCTGCGCCAGAGGAGGTCCCAATGAGACGTCTGTTTCTCTATTTTCTGCAACGAGGTCCGAAAGTCGGCCTCGTCCTGCTTCTGATCGCGCTCGTTCTCGGCGGGGCTTTCCGGTTCTACGGACTCGACTGGAGTGACAAGGGCAGCCACCATCCGGATGAGAACCAGGTCATGATGCAGGTGGGTAAACTCGCCTACAACGATCTGAATCCACATTTCTTCGCCTACGGCAGCCTGCCTCTCTACATGTACAAGTTTTTCAATGACGGTGTCAGGTGGTGCAACAAGGAACTGCCCTGGACCAGGAGCATTCTGTCCGCCCAGTCCTACATGCTTGCACGGGGCTTGACGGCGTTCTTTTCCACGCTCACCATCCTGTTCGTGCTCGGCATCGGCCGGCGGCTTTACGGGGAGTACGTGGGCCTGTTGGCTGCGGTATTCTTCGCATTCTCGGTGCTGCCCATCAAGCTGAGTCGGTTCCTCACGGTGGACGGTTTGGTGGCGTTCTTCATGATGGGCTGCGTCTACTTCGGCGCGCGCATGGTGAGTAACGGCAGGCTGAGGGATTACATGGGCGCCGGCGTCTTCTACGGCATGGCCATGGCCACCAAGGCCAGCGCCATCACGCTCATCGCCGGCCTGCTCACCGCCCACGTGATGCGCCTCATCCGGAACCGGCGCCCATTCGGCCTGAAGCCATGGTTCGGGTTCCTGCTGTTGCTGGTCTTCGCCGCCGCCGCTTTTTACCTCTGCATGCCCTACGCCATCCACGACTGGGAGCATTTCTATCCCCAGGTCAAGTACCAGGCCGACATGGTGGCCGGCAAGACCATCCCCTGGTACGTCCTGCATTTCACCAACACCACTCCGGTACTCTATCAGCTCTACAACCTGATTTTCTGGGCTGTTGGACCGCCTCTCGGCCTGCTGGGGCTGGCCGGGTTCCTTTTCATCGTCATCGCCTGCCTGCGGCGCTGGAAGCCGGAGCACGTCTACCTGCTATCGGTGGCTGTCCCGTATTTCATCATGGTCTATATCATGGCCTGGGTGAAATTCATCCGCTACCAGTTACCCATGATCCCGTTGTTCTGCATCATGGGCGCGTATCTCCTGTACTGGCTGTACTGCCATTTCACATCCCGGACCCGCCGCAACCTGGTGCTCGTCGTCACCATCCTGATCATCGGCTACAGCCTGCTGTACAGCTTCGCGCTCATGGGCATCTATCATCGCGTCAACACGTGGGAGGCAGCCTCCCGGTGGATTTACGAGAACATCCCGCGGGATACCGTGATCCTGGCCCAGGAAATCGAGGCCAAGCTGCCCATCGGCCTGCCCGGCGGCAAGACCAGCGGTCTTTACAATTATCGAGAAATCAATGTCATCGAGGAGCCGCGGGGGCGGCACGGCCTGCAGCAGTTCGCCGAGAAGATCGCCGAGGTGGATTACATCATCCTGCCCAATCCAGGGCAGTACAATCTTCCCCTGAGCGCGGGCAGTGAGCGATTCCCCATCATTGTCTCCTACTTCCAGAACCTGTTCGGCGGCACGCTGGGCTTCAAGCTGGTGGCGACCTTCGACTCGCCGCCCAGCCTGTTCGGAGTCACCCTGGATGACAGCATGGCCGATATCGGCTTCTGGTTCTTCGATCACCCCAAGGTGCAGATTTTCGAGAAGACGGAAACGTATGACGTGGAGAAAATCGCGGCGCTCCTGAAGGATCCGTCGCCGGAAATCGCCGCCATCAGCCGGGAGCAAATCCGCAAGGCCCGTTCCGGGGAAACCATGACCCCATCGTTCTTCAGCCGGCAATTCGAAACCAAGGCGAGCGATGAGCCCGGACGCGGCCTGCACCACATTCTGACCTGGTATCTCACCATTCAACTACTGTCGCTCATCGGGCTGCCGCTGGCCCTCAATGTCTTCAAGGAACTGCCGGACCGAGGATATGCCATGGCCAAAATCATCGGCTTCATCCTGGTGTCATGGGTCAACTGGTTCCTGGTCAATCTCAAGGTCATCGGCTACAACCGGGCCTCCGTCCTGTTCGCGATAAGTCTGTGCGTGTTTTTCTCTTATTTCTACTATCGCCGGAATCCCGGCAGATTCCGGGGCATCTTCGCATCTCCTGGTTTCAGGAGCCAGATACTGCTGACGGAATTGATCTTCCTGCTCGGATTCCTGGTATTCATGGGCATCAAGGTCATGAATCCCGACATCCACGGCTGGGAGCGCCCATCAGAATTCGCCTACTTCAACGCCCTGCACCGCAGTGAGACCCTGCCGCCGTACGATCCATGGATTTCCGGACATCCACTGAATTATTATTATTACTGCTGGCACATGATGGTCATGCTCACCAAGCTGCTTGGTATCCCCACCTGGTTCACCTATAACATGGGAGTCGGGCTGATCGCCGGTTTGGTGGGCATGGGTGTCTTCAGCCTGGTGTACAACGTCACCAGGCGACGCCTCTACGGCCTGTTGGGCGTGGTGATCTTCAATTTCCTGGGAAACTACGATGCGCTCCGGCAGGTAGTGGATACGCGCCGGTTCTTCCCCTTCAACTGGTTCCAATCGGCCCACTCACCCATCGAATACACCATATCGGAGTTCCCCTTCTGGAGTTACCTGTACGGTGATCTCCATCCCCACATCGTGGTACTGCCGATCATCCTGCTGCTCATGACATTCCTCTACCGAATCCTGATGTCCCACGAACGCGGCTGGGCGCGGTTCGGCAAGGGAGTGGACGGAGGCCTGGTCTTCTTCCTGATGATACTGACCGCCGGCACCATCAGCACGATTCACCTGTGGGACATGCCGGCGCAGGCATCCATCACCTTTTTCGTGTTCATGTTCCAGTTCCTCAGGCTCAACAATCGTGACCGCGGCATGGGGATCACTTCCGGCGGCAAGGCCCGCTGGCTCAAGCACGCCTTTGTCCAGGT
>JAFGDC010000530.1 GCA_016932295.1 candidate division CSSED10-310 bacterium | reverse complement strand
TGGCGGTATCCTGGTGTGCACCGGTGGCGGACCCGGCGCCATGGAAGCGAGTCATCTGGGTGCGGCACTGGCGAACAGCGACGACGACGGGCTCGAACTGGCGCTGGAACATTTGGCGACGCAACCGGTGGTGCCGGCCCTGGGTCCCATCGTCGGTCCGGATGGAGCGGTGGACCGGGAATTGCTGGCGCAGGCTCATGCCTGGTTTGAGCCGGCGTATGCCGTGGCGTCGCGTATCGAACACCGCGGGGAAAGCCTGGCGATCCCCACCTGGCATTATGGCCATGAACCCAGCACGCCGTTCGCGATTCATATCGCCAAGTATTTCCAGAACAGCATACGGGAGGATGGTCTGCTGGCACTGGCCACGCAGGGGATCGTATACGCGGAAGGCTCGGCCGGCACCATGCAGGAAATCTTCCAGGACGGCGCTCAGAACTATTACCGGACATTCGGGCAGTTCAGCCCCATGGTGTTGCTGGGAACGGAGCACTGGACGATCCGCTATCCCGTGGTGGCGGTGCTGCGCAAGCTCTTCAGCCAGGAAGATTTCGAGAACCATGTGCTGGTGACCGATGACGGCGGCGCCGCGGCGGCGTTTATCGAACGCTTTGTGCCGTGAAGGAAAACGTCGTCGGTGAACGCCGGCGATCCTGCAGCGGTACTGCTCTCGCTGCGTCCGTCACGCCCGTCGCGGTGAAGTCGCCCGGGTTGCACCTATGGGTGTCCGGATGTTTGAGTCGGTGCTGTCCGGTGCAAATCCTCTTCACATCCATCATCATCGCGGGAATGGCCCTCCTGGCGACGAATTCCCCGTTCCCAGGATCTGACGCATGACCCGTCGTTAAGCTGGTTGCCAGGCTCCACGGCAGTCCTGTACTCTTCTGACCATGAAAAATCATGACAACCTCAATGATCACCCCGATTACCTCCGCCTGCCGCTGTCGGCGCGTGGCTTCACCAACGGATCCGGTGGATTGACCATCGCCGGCATACCGCTGCGGACCCTCATCGACCGGTTCGGCACGCCGTTCTATCTGTTCCGGGAGGACGGCTTGCGTGACGCGATACGACGGGCACGGGCGACAGCCGCGGCACTATTCAGGGATTGCCGACTGTTCTATCCGGTGAAAACCAACGGTCGCCGCAGGGTGTTGGAAATCGTCCTCGAGGAGGGGCTGGGAGCGGAGGTGATCTCGCTGGATGAACTGAATCTTGTACTAGCCATGGGTTTCGCGCCAGGCGCCATCGTTTTCAACGGCCCTGGCAAGACCGATACGGGCTTGCGCCGCGCTGTCCGGGCGGGTGTGCATATCAATGTTGAATCCGTGGGTGAAGCGGAGGTTCTCTGCCGTATTGCCGAGGAGGAAGACTCTCCGGTCAGTGCGGGGCTCCGGATCAATTCCGACGTTTTTCAGCGTCGGGAAAGAGGCGATATGGGCATGGTGGGCGCTTGTTGGTTTGGTTTGGAACCGGGCGAGGAAGAGTTCGAGGCGGTGCTCCGGCGATTTCGGAGAACTTCCCTGGTGCGATTCCACACCCTGTCAGCGCATATCGGCACAGGCGTAATCGAATCGGCTCCCTACCGATTACTGGCCCGCAGTATGAGCGCCATCCGTGATGCACTCAACCGGCAGGGCTTCATCATAGACACGCTGGATCTCGGTGGAGGGTTTTCCATCGCCGCCGAGGTCCGCCTTCCGGAGCGGACCCTTGACACCTTCGCGCTGCCTGCACCGGGTACGATCCCAGCGCCGGAAACCATCGCCACGTTCGCCGATTGTTGCCATGCAATCGCATCCCAACTACCGTCCACGGCGCCGTCCATCATTCTGGAGCCGGGGCGGCTACTGGTCTCCGGGGTTTTTCATTTGGTCTCCAACGTGGTGCGACTCAAGGAGCACCGCGGGACCACCTTCGTCATCCTCGATGCCGGTCGCATCCAGAACGCTCTGTTCGCCGGGCGCGGTTATCACGATATCATTCACGTGAACAGGCCGGTGGACAAGGCGGCGCGGGAGTACACGGTGGTTGGTCCGTTGTGCGCCGGCTTCGATGTCTATGCTCGTTCACGTCGGCTGCCGGAGTTGCGCGAGGGTGATGCGCTGCTGCTCGGCGAGGTCGGGGCATACAACTTGTCGGCGCAATCCGGCTGGAGTTTCGTTCCGGCGCCGGTGGTGGCGGTATCCGGCACCGACGTTCGCCACCTTGGGAGTGACCGGCCATGGTGACTTCGGCGGCATTGCTGGTGCGAATGGGGGCCCGATATATACGCCTGCTTCGTTCCCAGTTCGAATCGGAACGAATCCGCCGCCGGCGCATCCACGCAAGACTGGCGGCGGTGCTGGCGGCCGCGGGGAGAATCCCCTTCTATCGTGAGCGGTTCGGCGGAAACCTTGCGCCGGAGGATTTCATCCGGCTGCCCGTCCTGGAACGGCGTGGGATCGGGGACCTGAACCGCTCGGTGCGATCGCTCCATTCCCTGGCAACGCGTTTCCTGGCGGACAGATCGTCAGGATCGACTGGCCTGCCGGCGGAGTTCCTCTTCGACCACACTCACCAGGCCGGTCGTTTTGCCGCGCGTACCAGGTATCTCACCCAGAACGGATGGAGCCCCCTCAAGCGGACGGCCTGGATACTTCCGCTGCCTGAAAACACTCCCGATGGCAAGCTGATGCGCGATCGGCGTTTGCTCGGTTCACGCTTTCTGTCCATTTTCACTCCTCCGGCGACTCAACTGCAATGGCTGAGAGAATTCACGCCGCGGTTTTTATACACATTGCCGTCCAATTTCGAGTCGCTCGCCCGGGAACTGCAACGGCGGGGTGACAGACTCACCGGACTTGAACTCGCGTTTTCCGGTGGAGAAGTGCTGGAGCCGGCGCAGCGCCATCTGGTGAGGGAAACCATGGGCGTGGAGATACGGGACAATTACGGTTCCACCGAGGGATTCTGTGCCTGGCAGTGTCCTCATGGCGCTTACCATATCAACGCGGAACACATGCTTGTGGAGGTGCTCGACGAGCGTGGGCGGCCGCAGCCGCCGGGCAGGATCGGCAGGATCGTCATCACCACCCTGGAGAATCGATTGATGCCACTGATCCGTTACGCCATTGGCGACCTCGGCGCACTGGCGGAACCCGGGATCTGCCCATGCGGGCGGACGCTGCCACTGCTGCACTCGGTGCTCGGCCGCTCCATCAACATGTTCCGGCTGGAGAATGGCCGGCGGGTTTCACCCTGGGAACTGGTGGTGAAATTGAAATACCTGCCGGATATCGTTCAATTCCAGATAGTTCAGAAAACGACGCAACGGTATGTGTTCCGGTTCCGCGCCGATGACGGTTTCGATGAAAGAGGCAGGAACTCGGTGCGGAATGTTTTCAGGGAACTGCTCGGCGCCGGCGTGGAGGTCTCTTTCGAGCCGGCGGCGGTCATTGAACGGTCTGCCTCCGGCAAGTTCATGACGGCGGTGTCCGAGGTGCCGTGATGGTCCGATCGAAGTACCAGGTGCCCGGCCTGTGGCTACGGCCATCCATGCCTGTCTGTCTCGCATTGTCAGGTATCTTCGGTCTCTTGATGCTGATGGTGACGCCACCTTTCCAGGCCCCGGATGAACCCGCCCACTTCTATCGGGCTTACCTGGCCGCCACCGGTGGGCGTATCGAACTGATCTGGAACCAGCTCGGCGGCATCATCCCCGTGAGTGTGCGGCAAACCGTGGCGGTGACTGAAGACTTGCCCTTTCATGCTGAGCGGAAAATCAGGGTGGCGACCTGGCGTGGCTTGTGGAAGATCCCGTTGGCGCCGGCCCGCGCAGCCTTCGTGGCGTTCCCGAATACCGCGATGTACAGCGCCGCTTTGTATATCCCGCAGACCGTCGGGACATGGCTCGGTATCCAGTTGCGGATGCCGCCCGTGGGAATGATGTACCTCGGCCGATTCTGTAACCTCCTGGCGTGGATAGGCTGCATGGCAGCCGTGCTCAGGATCATTCCAATCGGCCGGCGGGTCGTCTTCCTGCTCGCCATGATGCCCATGTCCCTGTTTCTGGCCGCCTCACTTTCCGCTGATGTCTCGGGAACTGCCGCGTGCTTTTTGTTCACCGCGCTGGCGTTGCGCGGCACTATGCCGGGTTTTGTACTCGGCCCCGCCTGGCAGGTGCTGTTTCTGCTGACCGGATTGTTCCTCGTCCTGGGGAAGCAGGCATACTACCCATTGCTTCTACTGGTGTTTCTGGTTCCGAAAGGCAGCTTACGCCCCAACCGGCACTACGGCCTGCGCCTCGCCGTATTTTTAATGTCCTGCGGCACGCTCGCCATCGACAGAATCCTGCGGCTCCAGATTCATTATCTGCCGAACCTGGCGGCGGCCGGTGCATCTCCTCTCGCGCTGAATTTCCGGCAGGTTGCGGAACTCATCGTCATAACCTTGATTTCAGGTGCTGTGGACTATGCCAGGACATTCGTCGGTGTACTGGGATGGCTCGATACACCGCTGCCCTGGTGCTGCATCTGGGGATACCTGTCGATGTTGCTGGCTGTTTCGCTGATTGGATATCATGAAGAATCACGACCCGCTTCGCACCGGCTGGTCGTGATGTCCGTCGCGGTGGTTCTGGCAGCGGTTGCCATGATCTACGGCATATGGCGGCTGGCGGTGGCGTATGGAGAACGTCTGCCACTGGATATGCATCCGGTCATCGGGATCCAGGGACGCTATTTTCTGCCCCTGGCCCTCCCGGCGCTGCTGTCGCTGAGATTGGTTCGGATCAGGGCGGGTAGCCGCGTGGACGGGATTCTGGGGAAGCTCGTGGTGGTTGTTGCGGCAGTGACGTTGACCGTCGCAGTGGTGACATTGGCGCGGCGATACTGGACATTGCCGTGACGAATAACGGCAGGCTTGAGCGGTCGCGCTGGTGGAGGATGGACCGATGGAGAGTCGCAGGCGGCGGATGCAATTCGTGTCGGATGCACTGGTTCGACAGGTGACGGATGGACGCAAGACCGCCAGTGTCACGCGGCTTGGTGAAGTGGATGCCGCCGCGGGGGAATATGACGATGCGCTCGTGGTCGGAGAATACTACGATGTCTATGACAGCCGCCTGGTGCCCAGGGCAACGATCCGTATCACCGCCATAGAACTGTGCCACTGGGACCTGATTCCGGAACGCTTGTGGCGCGGCGAGGCGAATACCAGCGAGGATACGTTCCGGCGTGATCACAAGGACTACTTCGATGATCCCGATGGAGGTTTCGAATTCGTCGCCTATTATTTCGAGTTGGTGCAGGTACTGAACCGCCCAACATGCGGATCCGGCACCGCCGCCGCGTCGCGGGAGTGAAATGAGGGCATATCTTGGTTTCATTCCGATGCTCGTGGTCGTCATTCCCACACTGGTCGCCTTCCTTCGCCAGGCGCTTTTCTACCAGGGCTGCATGGATGGTATCGGTTACATTCTGGTGGCGATGGGAGCGTTTGTTGCAGGGGGGGTGTTGAACGCGATGTTTCTCCTCATGGTGGTTGTCACCCCATGCCGCTATTTCCAGTTCCCCGACCGGCGTCACCAAATGATCACCAAGGTGGGATTCATCGGCGCCGTCGTGTTGCTCATTCTGCAACTGGCGGTCGTGGCGGGTATGGCGTGGCGTCGCGGTGACGGGGATGTAGTTGGTGAGGTATTTCGGCGCGATCACGTAAGCTGTTTCGCCGATCACGGTGAGGAGTTCAAAATGGTCGGCCATACTCTGGCGCTCGTGCGAGGTAAGGATCAGGCTGCTCCGTGCGCCAACCCTGCGGAGCCGCGTTCGGGATGTGTGGGATGATGGCCTATCTTAACTTGCACGATCGCCACCGCTGTGTCATCTCCAAAGCCGGATGCACGCGTGCCGTCCGCTCTTGATTATGCAGTTGTACAGCCCATTGCGAGGCTCGTGGTTACCCTCGTGACGACACTCGTGACGATGGCGCTGCCTGTCGGTGGAAAACAGTTGTCACTTGCATCATCCGCTGTGCCGAAGGTTTGACCTGGAACTCAACCGGCTATAGCATGGTTATCGTCAGAGACATCTCCGCCCCGGAAACCGCAAGGCATGAATACCGAGGGTGCGGGGACGGACTCGTTGGATTCAACCCCGCGGTCTTCTCTGCTGCGGCTGAGGATACCATGAAAGTCGAGGTAAATGATGAAACATATCGAAATGCTTGTGTCAGTGGTTCTGATCTTCACCGGAGCGGTGCTGGTTCTGCCGGTTTCCCTCGGCGCGGATACCGCCGCGGGCGGTGAAGATATGGCTCGGGGTCTTGTGGGAACCTGGTTGCTGGCACCCAACGCGCGGGCTTCAGAAGGCTCCATCGTATTCAGTGACAGTGGTACCTACGTTCTGAAAGAAAAGCACAGAGACGGCACGGGAGTGGAGACGAAGGGTGAATATATCCTGAACGCCGGGGTAACTCCGGCCAGGATCGATCTCTGCCTGGAAAAGTGCGGCAATCCTGGTTCGGAATGGACCACTCGTTTCGGCATCGTCAGGATTCTCGCCTCTGGCGCGGTGGAAATCTTCACTTCGAAAGACAGTCATTATCCCTCGGCGTTTCCGGAGGACACCACAGGCGAATATTCGATGCTTTTGACGAAAGCGGAATAGAAATACCCGTTTTCCCCCGACCGGCGGGATGCATTGGGACGAATCGACCGGCATGGGC
The DNA here is from genome assembly GCA_016932295.1 of candidate division CSSED10-310 bacterium. The sequence continues at coordinate 1,151 of JAFGDC010000530.1, read as the reverse complement.
TGATGCGGCACTGTCGGCCGCGGTGAGCGTCAAAGCGAATGAGAGGCGCGTTGCGGTGAGGTGACTCAATCCGGCAATTGACGGAGATCATCGCCGACCGGTCGCCGTTTTGTTACCGGACAACGGATGAAACCAGGTCGCGGCGGCGCGCGGTGTTCCTTGAGTGGTGCGTGGCCAGGTACATGGACCACTGATCGATTCGGACCGTGCGAAGTGGTTTTTTTCGCGGTGTATCCTCAACAGGAAGGATTTGGACATGCATCACCGTGGAATCAACGGCGATGATGGAGTATATTCGGCCTGTATCGAGACCTTCACGAAGGAGTGATCATGAAGATAGTGCTCGTCGGCGCCGGCCGCATCGGCCTGGCGATAGCGTACGACCTGGTCAGAAGCGAGGACGTGACAAAGGTCATTATTACTGACACTGACGCCAACCAGTTGGGGATGACCCGCACCCTGCTGGCTTCACCAAAAGTGGAAGAGGTGGTGGCGGATGCCTCCCAGACGGAAATTCTGGGGAACCTGATGGCGGACGCCGATGGCGTGGTTTCGGCCGTGCCGTACAGGTTCAACCTCGAACTCACCAGGCTGGCCCTCGAGCATGGCTGCCACTTCTGCGACCTGGGCGGCAACAACACGGTGGTGGCGAGGCAGTTCGAATTGCACCAGAAAGCACGCGAAGCGAAGGTGCGCGTGATTCCCGACTGCGGCCTGGCACCCGGTATGGTATCGGTGCTGGTGGCGGCCGGCATCTCGCGTCTTGACCGCACCGACGAGGCGCACATCAGGGTCGGCGGCCTGCCGCTCTATCCGGAACCGCCGCTCAATTACTTTCTGCTCTTCTCCGCCACCGGATTGATCAACGAATACACCGAACCGGTCCTGGCCCTGCGGGACGGCAGGATCACCGAACTGGAACCTATGAGTGAACTGGAGGACATCGTCTTCCCCGAGCCCTTCGGCTCACTGGAAGCCTTCACCACCTCCGGCGGCGCCTCCACCCTGCCCCATACCTACAAGCACCGGATCCGTGACCTGGACTACAAGACCATCCGCTATCCCGGGCATTGCGAGATGATCCGGTTGCTCATGAAGCTGGGCCTCACCTCCGACGAACCGGAGACGGTGGCGGATCTGGCCGTCAGGCC
>JAFGDC010000529.1 GCA_016932295.1 candidate division CSSED10-310 bacterium | reverse complement strand
TGTTCGTCGTGATGCGTTGGCTTCCAATGTTCTACAGCAACCAGGCGGAACTCTCTCTCCATTGGGGTCGTACCCCGAACCGACTTTTTTTCAGAAGCGTTGACTCCCAAGCAGTTACAAAAACGGAACTGTTTCCATCAAACGGAGCCGCCGGTTTCACAGGCACAGTGCTCTCTGGATGGAGCGTGTAATCCGTGCACAGCGCTCTCCACGCCTGCATGCCGCCTCTCGCAATCATATGCGGTGGATTTGGGACCATTCACCCACTTGACAGCCATCCCGATACCCGCAAGAGTTGAAATGAACTACCTGGAGGGAACCAATCATGGTACATCATTCGTTTATAATTGCCCTGAATCGTTTCCGCGGCCGGGCGTGCACCTGGTCAACCGCCGCGCCGGCAATCCCGGCGGTGCTGCTGCTTCTTCTTGGTATCTCGGTCTCCGCCGCCGGCTTCACCTCCGATACCCTGCCGGCACGGGGTGAGCACCAGGTCCTCCTTGCCGTCGATACCTTCGGTCGCTACGCAGTCACCGCCACCAGCCAGCAAGGGGTCGCCCTTCAACTCGTCGATCACATGGCCGGCCCCAGGCCCGTCGCCGGCCAACCCGGCCGCATCGACGGCCGCTACGATATCTTCCTCGATCGCGGCGAATACAAGCTTGTCACCATTGGTCACGATCTCGCCCGCGGGGACGTCGAGTTGTCCCTTCATGAGTTTCCGGAACAACAGCCTGATCCCATCGTTCTGGAAGAGTTCAAACCCATCACCACCAAACTTGACGACTTCGAGCAGCTTTCCTTCTGGCTGGAGATCAGGCAGCCGCGGTCCGTCGTGATTCAGGCCGCCGGCCGGGCGCTGGCCGATGTTCGTATCTGGCGCGACGGCACCTGGATGACCGATGATCAACCGGTCCATGAGACAATTCAACCCACCGAAAACCAGCCTTTGCACCTCTGCACGATGGTCGCTTCCCTTACTCCCGGTTTGTATCGCCTGACATGTTACGGCGGTCTGCCACTTCCCTGGGCAACGGGCGTCGAGTCCCCTCTCTTTGTCCGCTACGGACTTGAACGTCGTGGGGAGGCCGGCCGTGAGACGCGTACCATGAGCCCTTTTGGCATCGACTACTATCTGCTCCCGGGAGATATCAACTACTGCCGTCTTGAATTGCCCGAAGCCGTGCCCGCGTCATTTACCGTCGCCGTTTACAATGACCAGGCGCCTTTCGATGGTTGGGGTGACACCGCCTCGATCGACAAGAACAGCAGGGAGCCGGTGGCCGAAGTCTTCCCTTACCGTGATCCCGGCAGCCGCTTTCTGGTAAGCATCAAGGCCGCCGCCGGGCAGCCGTACATCCTCCAGCATTTTTATGCGCGCCACTACGAGATGCTCCAGAAATCCGGCATGTATTGGCTCTCCACCATTCACGGTGGCCATCCGGCCGATTCACTGGATGCCTCCGCTATCCTGGTCAAGCGGCGTGTGCAGGGCGACCCGCGGCCCGAATTCGTGGATCATGGCGCGGTCGTCGTCGATTCGACAACCTATTGGCAAGGCAGGTTCAATCTCCTGGACGAAACCGAGCTGTTCCTGAAGATAGGTCGCTCCGGCACCTACAAGATTCTCTCCAACGGCGTGTCGGCGCGTTTCCGCCTGGCGCCGTTCCTGGTTGATCCGCCCCGCGAATACCAGCCGCCGCCCTTTGAACCGGCCGGCAATCCTCTTGACCTCGAGGCCGGTCTGTATCGCCTCGTCATCATGCCGGATCGCAAGGGCATCGCCGAACTGGCTGTCGTACCGGTGAGCCTTGGCGGCTTCGACTGGCAGGCAGCCCTGCAGCCTGAGTATACCCGTGCCCCCTTCCATGGCTCGGTGGAACTCCCCGCGGTCAGTCTCGATACCCAGCACCGCTACGAGCTGTATATCAACAATCGACCCGGCATCCAGTCGGGCTTCATCCTGCGCCCTCTGCCCGTTGACCTAAGGGAGTCACTGCCTCTGGTTCAGCATCCAGGTGAAATCAAGTCCCTGCCCTTCAGTGTGAATGAAACCTGCATGCTTCACGCGCTGCCTGAACGGGATGCGGGGATCGAGCTGCGGATCGATGGCGGAGAGTGGCTGAATGAAGCCACCGTAACCTCCGGCCCCCACGTGGTGGAAATTCGTTGTTCGGATACAGTCACCACCGTCTACAGCCTGTCTGCCACGCCGACCCGCCTGCTGGCCGGCAGTCCGTTGCCCAGGCTGCCCGGTGGGCGTCTCGAAGCGCTCCCGAAGTTCCCCGTGCTGGCCGCTGATTCGCCTCGCTTTTTTGACCTTGAGCCCGGCTACTCCCAGTCCTTCAGCCTGCGCGTCGATGAGCCGGGCCTGTGGCGGGTGCACTCCACCGGATTACTGGCCACAGCCGGGGTCATTCGTACCCGCACCGAACCCTACCTGGCTGGTGAAAGCGCCAACGGTGTCGGCCTCAATTTCATGGTGCAGCACTATCTGAACGAGGGTGACTATCAGGTGTCAGTGAACACCATCGGGAACGCCCGAGGGCATCTTGGCGTCGAATTGTCCACGACTCCCCTGCGTTCTTGCGGCGAATTGCTCCAGGGCGAGCCGGCCCGGGTCACTCTGGAGCCAGGTGAGGCGGCCCTGTATACGTTCACCACCGAAACGGCGGCCGAATACAGCATTCGTTCGCTCGGACAGGATGCGCAGGTGTTTCGCTGCCGCCTGGAGGATGGTGCCGGCTGGCCGGTCACCGTGCCCAACCAGCCGGCTGATCTCCGGCTCCATCTCGAGGCCGGCGAGTATCGTCTCATCATTCTGCCGGTGTCCGTCACCGCCCGTGCCGTCACCGAACTCGCCAGGGTACCGGAACCAACCAGGCTCAAGGGCCATGGTCCCTATGAGATCATTGCCGGCCGCTCTTTGGATGCCTTGTGGCGGGAGCCGGCGGAGGGAAGCCGGCGGCTTTCGGATCAGTGGCTGTTCACTGCGCCTGCATCTGCTGTTTACTCCATCAGGATGAGCAGCGAGATGGAGGGTCTCTTGTATCGAGTGCTCTCCGATGGAACCAGGACGATGGTTGCTGAAGTCAATGCCACCAAGGGTTGGCGTGGCGAATTGGAGGCCGGCGCCTACCTGGTGGAGGCGGTGTGTTCGCGCCGCAACGACTGGGCGGCGTATACGTTCTCCCTGGATTGTGAGGCATTGGTGGACGGCGCCACACGTGAACTCCGGGCGCCTGTCTCGATCCCTGTGGCACTGGGTGAGTCGGGATTGGTGGAACTGGCCTCCCGCGGCCGGGCCGATGTCAGTGCCCGGTTGCTTGATATGAGCGGCCGCCAGGTGGCAGCCAGCGATGATCGTCCGGATGACTGGAATTTCCTTATCACGCGCTGGCTCGGACCCGGCCGTTATACCCTGAGGATCGATACTCCCGGCGGTGAACCGGCCGTTGTCACGGTCGGCATGCGGGTCGTCCGGGAAACCATCATGGATCCCGGGATGGTACCCGTGGATACCACTGTCGTCGTTCACGACAAGGTTCACGTCATTCCCCTGGAGAAGCTGTCGGATGGCGTGCTGCTGGTTTCCGCCACGGCGGGGGAATCCGTGGGCTGCACTCTGGAGATGAATGTGGCCGGTGAATGGCGCGCACTGCAGACCGGCCGCGGCCGCAGCGTACTGCTGGAAATGCTCGTGCAGGAAGGTGCTATGTGCCGGCTGCGGCTCTGGTCAATTGACTGGCGCCACGCAGAGGTCATGCTGCATTGCCTGGCACCGGCGTGCAGGACGTATTCTGAAGCGAACCTGGCGCGCGGCGTGACCTTTGAAGCGGTTCCCGGCTTCTCACCCCCTGTGGGAGTGGCGAGAATCGCTGTCGACAGGCCCGGTGTATTCGTTTCGGCAGCCGGTCACGAATCGGTCCGCTGGTCCCCGGCGCCTGGTCGGCCCTTTGCATCCGGTTCAGGGGTCATGACCGCCTCCGGCGCGCACCTGTGGATCGCCGCCGATCTCGCCGCCGGCGGCGCTCACCGCACCATCAGGGCCAGCCGCCGGGTAGTTGCTCCTGGTGAGAGCGTGAATGTACCCCTGGTGCCGGGCGAAACGGTCCTGGTGGATGTTGCGCCGGCGGCGGGACCGCTGGTGGCGGAGGCTCGTTCACTGACCGGCTTGCCAGGATTGCGGTTCATCTCTCCTGGCGAGCAGTCGCCGTATGGTCCCGATGCCCGCGCCATGGCCCTGGATACCCGCACGGCTGTCACCGTGACCGCCGAACCATCCCGTGCGCTGTGCATCTGGTGCGCGGCGGGTGAGGAGCCGTTCGAAACCAGGCTTGCATTGACAGAATGTTCGGCGCCCGAGGTGGTGCGGCTGGATCTGGGTAGGCGGGGCGGCCTGCTGGCCGCGGGCGGCGCTGTCAGGTTTGAACTGACGAAAGGCGCCCGCCTGCTGGATATCGCCGCCGGTCCAGATGTGATCGCGGTCACCATCGTGGACGGGCGTATCGAGAGTATGCTCTGGAATGCCGGCGGCGCCGGCGGCGGTCGCTTGTGGACCGAGGCACGTGACCTGCTGCTTGTCGCCACCTCGGATGCACCTCGAAGCTATGCCGTCAATGCCCTGCCGGCAGGTGAGGCGGAGCGGCCGTTGCTGTCCATGCGCACCCCATATGAACACGTCCATGCCACCGCCGGCCGCCTGGTCATTCCCTATGAAGCGCCGGCTGATACTGATTCCATGCTTGCCGTTCTCGGCGCTGCACGGAGTGCCCGGACTTACGGCGATGACGGTACGGTGGGCAGCGGGACGGAACTCACGGTTCGTGGATCGGGGTTGCTGGTGCTCGATCATGCGCCCGGCGCCGTGGTCGCCTGGCTGTCTGCCGCCGCTGATCCTGATGGCGGATTATGGTCCGTTGACACAGGCAGGGGAGACGCCATCAGGGATCTGCCGGCACTCGTGCCGCTCAAGGGTGAAACCGCTTCCTTCAGGCTCAAGCTCGATACGCCTGGGTTGCTGGCGTTGAATGCGCCCGTGCCGGCGGTGGTGAGACTCACCGGTGACGGATTCTCCAGTCTGGAGGTCGCGACCGGCGGTGTCATGATGCGTTCGTACGTTCCGGCCGGCAGGCTTGCCGTACAGTTGCGCGCCGTGGCCGGCGGCCGGCTGTCCGGTGATCTGGAGCTGTCCATGGCGCCGGTTACGTCTATTGGAGAAGGTATCGGTCCCGAGGTGATGTTGTCTCCCGGATCGTCTCACGCGTTCTCCTTCGAGGTGCCTGAAACCATGGAGATTGGCATCGGTGTGCGGGCCGGACCGCCTGCCGTGACGTGCTGGTTGCTGAACGCGGACGGCGACCAGGTGGGTGAGGGCATACTGCAGATGCATGAGCTGGCGGCCGGTCGTTATGTGCTGGCCGTGACCGCCGCGCGGGACGGTGGTCCGGTGCTGGTTCGTCCGGCGTTGACCGGCCTTACTCCACCCGATACGGGACCGCCCCGGGAGATCATCCAACAGTACCTGGAACTGGCAGGGAGGAATTGACATGAAACGATCCATCTTCCGCATGCTGTGTGTCGCCGCTGCGGTCACCCTCGCCGCCGTCGGTTTTGCCGGCGCCCGCCAGCTTGATCTGGCCCAGCGCCCCGCTGATACAGGCGGCACCATCATCGTGCCCGATCACTTTCTGCGGAGTTGGGATCCGGTCACCATCTTCTTTACGAGGGATTACGGCCCCAAGAATGGTGGTCCATTGGATACTCCCGGTGAGCTGGTCAGGCTCTCGCCCGAGCATCCCGGCGCTTACACCTGGATAGATTCCCGCACCCTACAGTTCAAGCCGGCAGAACCATGGCCGCCTCTCATGACGTTCAATTGGGAGGTGCCCGGCGCTGGTATTCGCCTTACCACCCTTATGGACGCTCCCATCGAGACCATTCCGGCCGATGGAGCGGAGGGTGTGGAAGAGGTCGCCTCGATCACCCTGACCTTTCCCGCGCCCGTCGCCGAGGATGGCCTGGCGCGGATGGCATCGATTCACGTCAAGTCCCTGCCCGGCGTCGGCGGCGAGGCGGAGACGGTGCTCACCGGTGACGACTTCACGATCAAGACTATGGCCCGCGCCTCGCGGTCGGAGCCTGCCTCCTATGTGCTCGTATTGGACGTCCCTATCGCGATGGGCAGCCGTGCCGTTGTCCGCCTGCGGTTGGCGGACGACCAGGATGCCTGGCACGAGTTCTCTTTCACGACCGCGGAACCGTTCCGCATACTGTCGGTGGGTTCCAGTCAGGCGGTGTATCCCATCACTTCAGGCGGCATCAGCTATACCCGCGAACAGGCGCTGCGGCTCTGGAACGGTGAGCGGGTGCTGGAGGTGACCTTTTCGGCGCGGCCGGGTGAGATAAGCCCTGTCGAAGCCGGCAACCTGGTGCGGTTCGACCCGCCGGTGGAGAACCCGCGGTACGAAATCAGCGGCGCACGACTGCGCATTGCCGGCGACTTTGCCTGGGAAACGGTGTATCACGTGATGCTGACCCCCACCGATATCCGCGACCGTGAGGGCCGTTCGTTGCGCATGAGCGGCATCAGCGACCTGTTCTTTTATTTTCCGCCCAAGGAGAGCTTCCTGGCGGGAAGCGCCGGATACGGCGTGGTTGAGTGCTTCGGTCCGCAGATGATCCCGCTCCAGGGGCGGGGTGATGAGAAACTGGACCTGCGGATTCATAAGATCGATCCGCTGGATGTGAGTTTGTGGCCTTTTCCGCCGCATCCGGTGATGGTGGATGAGAGCGACCGCCCGCCGGTGCCGGGTGAGGAGGCGGATGCGCACCGGCAGTTGAACCGGGGCATCTCCGAATGGGAACTGCGCGACCAGCTTGAATTACTCGATGTGCCATTGGTATCCGAAATAGTATCACTGCCGTTACGAAAAGACACGGGTGCCGCCGATTTTGGTCTGGATATCAAGGAGTACCTTGAGAAAATCTCTGGAAAAGGTGCGCCGGGAACGTATCTGGTGGGGATCAGGAGGTTGAATGACGCCAACCGCGCCTGGATGAGGATGCAGGTCAGCGATCTTTCTTTCACCACCATCGAGGAGCCGCGCGCCGTGCAGTTTGTGGTGACCTCTCTGGATACCGGTCGCCCGGTGTCCGGCGCCAGGGTCCTGGTGGAAGCATACAATTATCGAACCCGCGGCATGGTCAATGCGATAGATGGTTTCACCGATGCGAACGGCACATATCGCTGGGAGCATGCCGGCAGGAAAGAGTGTTATATACGGCGGATCGTGGTGAGCAAGCGGGGTGATATGCTGGTGTTGGATCCCAACGGCGCGCCCGACTGGTTCCGGGACAATCAGTGGTTCCCCACTGATGATACCTGGCTGCAGTGGACCCAAAGTGATGCGAGTTGGCGGGGGGAGCAGTCGCAGCGGCTCTGTCACCTGTTCACCGAGCGGCCCGTGTATCGTCCGGAGGACAAGGTGCATATCAAGGGCTATGTCCGGGATCGATACAAGGGTGCATTATCGCCCTTGACCGGCAATGGTGTGTTGGTGGTGCAGGGGCCGGGCATGGTGGAATGGCGTTACCCGGTGGTGTTGGGCGAATGGGGTGGATTCTACCATCTGTTCGCCGAGGACAAGGTTCCAACCGGTGTATTCACGGCTCATTTCGAGGATAATCGCGGCATGCCCATGGGGCATGTCAGTTTCCGCAAGGAGGCGTATCGCATTCCCCTGTTCAAAGTTGACCTGCATGCCGGGGACAAGGTGCCGCTGGACGAGGAGTTCGAGGTGAAGCTGACCGCGGCGTACTATGCCGGGGGCGTGGCGGCGGAGCGGCCCGTGCAGTGGCGGGTGACGCAATTTCCGTACGAGTGGAGGCCCAGGGGATTCGAAGGTTTCATCTATTCTTCCAGTGCGCGGTATTCCGGTGATGAACCCTTCGCGGCATCGGCCAGGCTGGATGTCACCGATGTCACCGACGGCGGTGGCGCGGCGCGGCTCACGTTGAATCCCGCCGTGGAGCCCAACGCGTTGCCGCGTACATACGTGGTGGAGGCCACGGTGACCGGCGCCGATGACCAGACCGTGACCGCGGTGCGGCGTATTGCGGCGCTGCCGCCTTTCGTGCTCGGCATGAAGCTGCCGCGTTACATCGAGCGGACCGGGGTCGTGACTCCGGAGATCCTGGCGGTGGGACCGGATGATGCACTCATTCCCGGTATGCCGGTGACCGTGCGGCTGTTCAACCGCCAGTGGCATTCCCATCTGCGGGCCGGTGATTTCAGCAGCGGCGAGGCCAGGTACGTGACCGATACGGTGGATGTGAAGGTCCTGGAGAAGACCGTGGAGACAGCCGCGCAACCGCTGGCGGTGCCGCTCGATATCGACGCTGCCGGTGTATACATAGTGGAGATCGAGGCGCATGACCGCCTGGGCCGGGCGCAGGTGGTGAAGATCGACCTGTATGCCGGCGGCGATGAGCCGGTGGCCTGGTCGCGACCTGTGACACGGACGTTCCAGGTGAGCGCCGACAAGGATTCATACGAACCAGGCGAGACCGCCGTGCTCGTGCTGCAGAGTCCTTTCCAGAGCGCCGACGTGCTGACGGTGGTGGAGGCACCCGAAGGCAACCGCTATGAATGGCTGGCGGTGCGCAACGGTTCCGCCACGTATCGCCTCGAAGTGAAGAAAACCTATGTACCACGTCTGCCGGTACACTTCATACTGATGCGGGGCCGGCTGCAGGGTACCAGGCCCATGCCCGGCGCCACCGTCGATTTGGGCAAACCCGCCACCCTGGCCGCCACGTCGTGGCTAAAGGTTGAACCAATTGAAAACAGGGTGAACATAACCGTGGAGCATCCGGACAAGGCACGACCTGGTCAGACCATCGATGTCACTGTCAGCCTGGCCGATCCCCGCGGTCGACCGTTGGCCGGTGAGGTGGTGCTGTGGCTCGTGGATCAGGCGGTGCTGGCGTTGGGGAGTGAGCAGCGGCTCGATCCGGTGCCTGATTTTATATCGCAGGTGGATACTCACACAGTGGTGCATGATACGCGGGGCATGCCCTTCGGGTATCTGCCTTATGCTGAGCGGCCGGGCGGTGACGGCGCTCTGGGCGAGGCGGGGGCCGGCCTGTTGGGGCGCGTGACGGTGCGGCGCACCTTCGAACCGGTGCCGTATTACAACCCTTCCATCATGGTGGGAGCGGACGGTACGGCGACGGTGCGTATCACGCTGCCGGACAATCTCACCAATTTCGCCGTGCGGGCCAAGGCGGTGAGCGGTCCGGACCGGTTCGGGTTCGCAACTGGTCTGCTGGCGGTCCGGCTGCCGGTGATCGTGCAGCCGGCCCTGCCGCGCTTTGTGCGGCCCGGCGACCGGTTCACGGCCTCGGCCATCGGGCGGATCGTAGAGGGTGACGGCGGACCGGGCAGCGCCGAGATCCAGGTGGCTGGATTGACCCTTGACGGACCCGCAACCCGTTCAATCCAATGGAAAAAGGACGAGCCTGAGCGGATTCGTTTCGAGGTGGTGGCGCCGTCTCCCGAGTATACGGAAGAGGGTGCGTTGACCCATGAAGAAGTGCTGTTCCGGGTGGCGGTGATGCGTGATTCCGACCAGGCGGCGGATGCGTTCGAGGTCAAGGTGCCGGTGCGGGACGATCGCCGGGCGGTGACCGAAAGGATCATGACGGAGATGGCGGCGGGAGGAGAGGTGGAATTGCCACCACTGGCGGAGGCTGCGCGGCCCGGCACGGTGCGGCGTACCGTGCTGGTGTCGGATCAGCCGGCGCTGGTGCGCATGGCCGCCGGTTTGCAGTTCCTGTTGGAGTATCCGTACGGCTGCACGGAGCAGCGTCTGAGCGCCGCGGGGGCGCAGTTGGCCATGCGGGACTTCGCCGAGATGCTTCATCTTCCGGTACAGCGGGAGCGGGTCGATCACGCCGTCCGGTCGTTGCTCGACTACCTGCCTTCGACGCTGACGCCCGAGGGTCTGTGCGCTTACTGGCCGGGTTCGCGCGGGTATGTCTCCCTGACGGCCTGGGTGGTGATGTTCCTGGTGGAGGCGCGGGAGGCGGGATATGCCGTGGATGATGCCCTGATCGGCGGACTGGAGCGGACCTTGTCGCAGGCGCTGCGTTCGGACTACGGGTATTTCGTGGCGGGTGCCGACTTCATTGAGCGGTGCTGGGCGCTGGCGGCCATGGCGCGGCTTGGCAGGTTCGAGCCGGGGTACGCGGCGGAGTTGGCGCGCCGGGCGCAGTATCTGAACGTGGAGAGCGTGGCGCTGGTATTGCAGTCGTTCGCGGCGGGGGGAACGGTCGGTGACGCGGACCGGGGAACGATTGACACGCTGGTGGCGCGCATGGATGAGGGCATTGTCACGAAGCTGCACCAGGGCAGGGAGGTGTACGGCGGGTTGCAGGATGACTTTGCGGCTCAGAACGAGTTGATTCTGCCTGGTGAGGTGCGGACGCTGGCGCAGGTGGTGCGGGCGCTGGAGCGGGTGGATGGTGACCGGGGGCGCT
>JAFGDC010000528.1 GCA_016932295.1 candidate division CSSED10-310 bacterium | reverse complement strand
CTGCGGTTGCCGGGCGGGATGTCTCAGGATGCATACGATCGACTGGCCGCCGCGCTCGCCGCGACCGGCGCCACCATCATTCTGGATGCCACCGGGGTTATTGCAGACCTGGACCTTCACATCGCGGACCATGGCATTCCCGGAGTCTATTTCGACACCTCCGAATTGCCCGGCGGCTGGCATGCGCATCCGGTGCTTATATTGCGTGAGGATACGTTCAGAACCACCCTCCCTCTGGATGTAGGCGGGGGTATCGTGTACTGGACCACCGCGGAGAATCATCGTTACATCGGGGATCGCACGGCGCTCGAAGATGCCGGTACGCCCGGGATCATCCAGGGAATCCGCAGCGGGCTCGTCATCGGCAGTCTGCGGCACGCGGTTTCACGCACGTCCCGCGCCGGTGCGCCGGATTGCCCACCTGCCTGATTTCAGGAACGAGGCTGCTGAGTATCGTAAGGCTGAACGGATAACCCATGCCCGTGGGAAACGTGGGTCATAGGTCTCCGAAGGCGGCGGCAAGCGCTGAAGCACCGGCATAGCGATGGGTCAGAAATGCCATGATCGTGATTCCCGCCGTGTGGGGATGCGTGTCGATGGGTTGTACGACGCGGAGCCTGTATTCATTGGCCGTCAGAGCCGTCAGGTCACGGGCCAGGCATACGGGGGACGAGGTGACATAAAGCAGCTTGGCGAATTTCAGGTCACGCAAGTCATCGTGAAGCGGAGGCTGTTCATCCGGCGCGGTATGCAGGATCGCCAGGTCCATGTCGCCGGGCGCCAGGCCATCCATCACCAGTTCATGCAGGCTGCGTTGTTGCACGGAAATCCGCTGGTTGTCGCCGCGGTTCATTCGCGCAAGGTCGACCGAGAAAGGATCCGTATCGGCGAGATACACATTGTCGGCGTAACCGCTCATCGCCATCCCGAGAAATCCTTCGCCGCCGTTGAGTTCGAGTACCGCATCACGGGGGGTCGGTGAGGCCAGCCTGATGGCTTCTTCACGGTATCTGCGGACCAGGTGATGGTTGGCCGGATATCGTGACCAGCCGCCGCGGCGGCCGCCTTCCTCGGTGGTTACGCCGGGATCGCCGGCGGCAGCCACTCGTGTGCCGTTGTCCACGATCACCCCGATGAGATTGACGCCTGTCTTCCTGAAACTCCGCAGAACCGCATCCGCATCGGGACCGTTCCCGTCACAGGATAGCAACAAATGTAGCGGCGCATCCTCCCGCGCGTGGCCGGTGATCAGGACCAGTTCTTTTGCGTCGCCGGCGCCAGGAAGTTCCCGCAGTGCTTCCGGCAACAGGGGAAGCGTTTTGTCCAGGTTTTCCACGAGGAGCGGGCATGTAGTGACAGGCAGGATGTCATCGTCGAACCGGCGACGGTAACCAATTATACAACGCTTTCCGGTCTTTCGAATCATGAGTCGGACATGCGTCGAATACTTGTAGATTTCCGGACTTCTGACCAGGCTGCGCACGGCGTTCTGTTCGGTTTTCCGTTGCGCTCCCAGAGCATCCCTGACAACCCTTTCCTTGGCCTGAATCTGGGCGCTGTAAGATAGGCATTGCAGATGGCAGCCCGAGCATTGGCCGAAATGATCGCAACGCGGTTTGGTGCGATCGCTGGAGGGCGCTACCAGCGTCACCATTTCCCCGATAAGCTGTTCGCCGCGGACTTCAGTTACACGAAGCTTGATGGTGTCGCCTGGCACCGGCCCATCGACGAAGGTTTCCTGGTGTTCAATTTCGCCTATCCCCCAGCCTCGGTACGACAGGCGCTGCACGGTCATGACATGCTCGTCCCCCGGTTGCGGGCCGCGGCGTTGCAAACTATCCTTCAGGCGCTCCTCGGCACGTTCCTCGCGGGCACCGAATAACCGTTCCAACTCAGCACGTGCATCTTTTTTTTCTGGCACACCCAGTTTTTCGCGGAGTTTGCGAAGCAGGTTTTCTTCATCTGTTGGTGACATATCCACCCTCCCTTCGAAGGTTCCTGTGCCCAGTATAAAAGGTGCCGGTCGCTTGTAAAGGGGCCTACTCGGGCGGCAACTCCGGTGCGGCTTCCAAATGCCGTTTCAGATACCGTTTCAGACACCGTTTGCGCTCATGGTCATTGATCACGGCGCGCACTTCGGCACGAGTGATCCGCCTCGGCCGGCGCGGTCCCACCATGTGGATGAATGCCTCAAGGCGCTTGTGGGGCAGGCGTTGCCGCTCCTGCGGAAGCGGGTGCCGAAAGGTGCTTCGTTTGACAATCGTTGCATCGAATCGTAACCTGTTGACCGATGAGAATAGTTACAGACACAATCTATGAGTCAGCCAGACGGGAACCGAGGAGGAACGCCATGACCAAGTTGTTGCTTTCATTGCTGGTGGGATTGACCATCATCGCAGCCGGAGGAGTAGCGGTCACGGCGGCGGCGGAAATTCATCGAGCCCCCTTGTCCTGTGACGATAACTCCCAGTCCAGCCAGGCCGCTGGTTTCATTCCGCCGAACTACGATCCGCGTTGGCTGGAAGAACCGCTGCGCCTGGAACCTGGTGCGGTGTCGCGGGATGCGGATTGGCGTTCCTACTGTCCCAACGTTCGCTACCAGGGCAACTGCGGCACCTGCTGGATCTTCGCCGCCCTGGGCGACATGGAGACACAGCTCAATATCAACGGTATGGGGCTCTATGATTTTTCCGAGGATCACCTGAAGGAGTGCAACGTCTATGACACGGGCTGCGCGGGTGGCGGTAATTTCATAATGGCCGGCAATTACCTGAACAAAAGCGGCGCTCGGCTGGAGAGCTGTCAGCCGTACCACCAGTATGAATATTACTGCGTGAGTTCCTGCCAGCCACAGGTTCGGCTGCGCGAGTATCGCGTGATCGCGCCCACCACGCTGGCTATCCAGGACGCCCTGGCCGAGGGCCCGGTGATCTCCTCCATCAATTCTGACGCCTGGGGCAATCCACCCAGCGGCGCTTTCTACACGTATAACGGCAGCTATGTCCTGTCCGGTGGATCAGGTCCGACCAACCATACCATTCTCATCGTCGGTTACGATGACCCTGCATTTCCCCCCGGCCACTGGATAGTACGCAATTCCTGGGGTACTGACTGGGGTGAAGACGGCTATGGGTACATCGCGTACGGCGCCGGTGGAATCGGTGCATTCAACGCCCAGTATACCGCCTTCGAGGAACCGTTGTCCGATCAGGATCTCGACCTGGTGCATTTCGACAATTACGGGCCGGAGAGCTTTTGGGGAAACGGCGTGAGCAACGTCGCCTGGGGTTGTGTCGAAGTCATTCCCGAATATGACGGGGTGTTGAGACGCATTGAATTTTTTACAAGCGCAACCAACTGGACCATGGATGCCAGGGTGTACAACTCGAAATCCGGCACCAGTCCAACCATGGTTTTTTACAACCAACTGTTTCGCGCCACCGCCAGCAATGTCGAGACGGCCGGCTACTATTCGGTGGATGTCGATCCCCCGTTGGAGATCACCGAGGGCAATGACATCTTCCTCGCAGTACGGTTCCAGGTGGCATCCGGCGGGTATCCCGTACCCGCGGACAGCATGGTCCCGATTGATGGCAATTCATACCTCAGTATCAGCGGTACCGGATCAACCTGGCAGACGGTGCCGTTTGACGTGTGCATTCGAGCGGTGACCCAACCCGAACCGGTGGTGCCGGCGGTGACGCCGGTCGGGCTCGGGATCTTGCTGGCCGGCGTCAGTCTGTTATTGATCCGTCGCCGCCGCTGAGCAGCGGTTTTCCCCAAGGGGGAACCTGTCTCCTGACTCCGGCACCCAATCACTCTTTTCCGCGGTCATCTCTGATATTTCTCGCGGCGTGCGGTGATTATTCCCTAGAGAAGGGATGAGACATCTATATACAGCTCATTCCCTCTGCGTGTGCATGGAAATGATTGCAGCGGCTTTTCCGCCGGCCCCTTCAGAACGAGACCGTCCAGATTGTAGCGGGAATGACCGATGCTGACACAGCACAGCTCACCGCGTTCCGCGTCGTACTCCAGTTCCCTGGATCGATGCGAGCAACGGTTGGCGAAGGCCCTGAATGCGTCAGGTCCGATTCGCACCACCAGCAAGGTGTCTTTCAGGGCGGTCTTGATCTGCACAGAGCCTCCCGTCGCCTGTAGTGCCGTCACCTGGCCGAGGTCAACCACCAGTTGCCCGCCGTCGAATCGAAAACTGCCGGCCGCCGCTTCCGGGGTGTCGGAGATTCCAGTCAGTGCCTTGCAACCACCCGCAACACAGACCAGCACCACGAGTCCCGCCACCAGGGGCGATGTTGAACCGTGCTTCAACCACATGTCATCCTCCCGGTCGTCCGGTTTGTCATTCTGAGTCAGAATGCCACAGGATGAGGAGGTAAATCCAGTCCAACCACGGCGTGAGCCGCATCGGTCCGGCTTCGTTCCGGAGTCGGTCGACATTGTCCGCCATCCGCACCGGCCGGGTGCCGGGATGCGCTCGCCGGCCGGTTATGCCGATGCCTTTGGAACGCGAACGACTTCTACCACGGCTGGTCATATGGTAAAGGTAGGCCTCATGAAGAATTCGACGCTTACAAGACTCGACGATAATGCGCGACGGCCCGGGGATGATTGGTTCTTTCCTCCTGGTTCGTTCAGTGCGCTTCGCTCGTCTCGAATGGCTGCCATGCTGCACCGGGTATTCCTGGTGGTGCTGGTGCTGTGTGTACGCGGTCCGGTGCTGGATGACCCTTTCATCCTCGATGATTTCACCCTGCTGTATAAACTGGCGGACAATCAGGGCTGCGTCGCCGCGGCATTTGAACTGTATTCCTTCGCCCGGCCTGGTGAGACATCGGACTGGTTGCAATGGTGGGCGAGTTCAGACCTGAAACTGGCCTATTTCAGACCGTTTTCAAGCGTACTCCTCTGGCTGGAGCGGACGTTGTGGAGGAGCCACACCTGGTTGTACCATGTGGATTCATTGTTGTTGTACGTGGGCTGCGTGTTGCTGCTCCATGCCCTTCTCCGGCGGATGTGGGGAGCATGGACCGGTTGTTTCGGCGCCGCCTTGTTCGCGGTCGCACCCGCTCACCTCACCGCCGTGCAGTGGGTGGCCAACAGGGTTGATATCGTCAGCGCCTGGTGGCTTCTGTTGGCCTTGCTGCTCTATCAGCGTGGGCTGCGATCGGGAGCGCCGGCCTGGCGATCGGTGGGCCCGGTCACCGCCGCTTTCCTGCTGGGGGTGCTTGCCAAGGAAAGCGCGGTGCTGCTGCCTGTTGCGCTGCCGGTGTTTCATTTTCTGTTCATGTCGGCCGGCGGGAATGGGCACCGCGTCGGCCCGGCGCGCTATCGATTCCTGGCTGTCCATCTGGCCTGTCAGTTGTCCGTCGCTGGTCTCTGGAGCGTCTACTACATGTGGCGCGATTATGGCGTGCGCAGCGGGTACTTCATCTTGACCTTGTCGGATTTTCCCGCCGCCCTCGGGTCCATGTTCAAGGCGGCGCTTCTCTATTCAGCCAACCTCTTGTTTTTCGTGAAAATTTCGGAAACCCACAAACACACCATGTGGACCGATTATCTGACACAGTCCATCCTTCTGGTGACCGGTGGAGTGGTGCTCATCTGCCTTCTGGTCTACTTTCTGCGGCGCCGTTTCATGCTGTATGCGTTCCTCTATGGGGTGTTTCTGGTCCCTGCGCTACCGTTCCAGGTCAGCGATCGATTGGGTTTTTTCGATGTCGCGGTCATTGCCATGGCCATGAGCGAGGTGCTGGCGATTCTGCCCCTGCGTATTCCCTCGCGAGGGATGGCGGTGGCACTCGGCGTTGTCATGGCCGGCAGCCTGGTGGTCACCCCGGCTGCCCTGTCCTGGCTCAGGGCGGTGGACCGCGACCAATGGTGCCAGGATTACCAGGTGCGCATCGTGGCGGATGTGCGCAGTGCACTGACCGGACATCCCGAGGTGGATACCGTGTATTTTTTGAACCTGGCCAGTCCGATCCAGGTGGTGTCGCTTACCCACCATCTCCGGCTGTCTTTGGGGCGTCCCCGGTTGAATGTGGGCATACTCACTGCTTTCGAGTATCCCCCGCAGATCATGCTGCTGGGCGGCAGTCGGTTTCGCTTGCGGTCCGCCACCGGTAAGGCGTTTTTCCAGACTTTCCCCGAACGGTTGTTTCTCACGGAATCATGGTTTGCCAAAGAGACGGCGTTCCGGGCGCATGGCTTCAGCGCCGAGGTGGTCAAGGTGGCCGCCGGCAATATCCTGGAGATGGAGTACTCATTCGAGCGCCTCTTCAGGGATCCGCGATCACTGTTCCTGGTGTGGGGTGATTCCGTTACCGGTTTTGTTCCTTACTCCCTGTAAGCGGCGCACTGACACCTGAAGCGTTCTGCCCCAAAGGGCCAGCAGCGGCCCGGTCAGCATGGCGGTCATCAGGTATTCTCCATGCAACAGGTTCTTGGTTATCGCCAGGGAGACCACCGCGAGAAAAAAGACCACGACCGGCAGCACCAGCCGGAACGGTTGCGGTGGCAGTCGTCTGAAATGGGTGTGGAGAAGCAGTTGTATCGCCACCGTACCGCCGAACCATCCAACGAAATTCCACAAGGGAATCCCGAACCAAACCCCCGGTTCCACCCAGGTCCATCTGCCTTCAGCCACCTGGTTGTAATCCATGGCCATGTCCCAGAGTGTGACGAGGGCCGCGGTGGCGGAAATGATGATCGCCTTGCCGGGCATGTTGAAGGCTGGCATCGCACCTGGTCTCGCCAGGCAGAGGGCGGCGGTCCAGCGGGCGCCGTAGAACATGGCGAACCAAACGAGGGCAATGATGACAGGCACTCCGCCGACGGTGGAGCCTAATACATCCAAATACCGGTATTCGCCGAAAACGAGGCCGGAACGCAGACCGATATATTCCAGGCACCACCAGAGACCGGCCGCCGCACCGGCCGTCTTCATGCCCCAGCGTGGTCCGCCCGACAGCCAAGCATGGGCGGCGGCGACAAGAAAAAAGCTGACAAACAAAACCACTTGACTGGTTTCCGGTGTGCAGATGCCGCCCTGCAACAGCGCTACCCGTACAGGCAGCATGGCAGTCAGAAAACCGAACAGAAACACAACGATCCAGTCGCGACGAACCATGGTTTCTTCTCTCCAATGAAAAGCTGGTGGGATTCGTGGCCGCTTCAGTATAGCGCGTCAAGCGGGGAAAAGCCCCTTCCGTCACCCGGCGTTCTGTGTCGTGAAAACACCCGTGTCGAGACGGGCATCCTCACCGATACTGTCGGATGGCCGTCGGTCCGACATGGCTGTTGAATGATCGCATTCAACCATTCAGGACCCCCCATCCCCTGCAAGAGATTATTACTGTTTGAGGGAGCAGGGAACTCTCGATGCAATGTTTACAATGTTTATCCATATCCCATTTCTCCAACCGGGGGTCCCAACCGGGGTCGTACCCGGAATCCTGTAATCTTCGCTGTGAAACGTTGACACCGAATGGCTTACGACGACGAACTCTTATTCAAACAAATCGAATCGTCGGTATTGACAGGCATACTGCTCCGCGGGCGGAGCCGGTACCCTTGAAATGCGTCCACCATGCCTGCATGACACCCTCCCAGTCATAGGCGACGGATTCGGGGAATCGATACAAGTGGGACAAGCCGGAGCGCTCGTGATACACTGTTTCCATCCGGGCAGTTACCGGCTGAGATATTCCGCCCCGCGAGCACGGGTGGGGCGGTGGATGCGTGTGCAGTGTTTCATGCTTGGACCTATCAATGGAGGTAGTTATGAGCGGCAGGGAAGCCAGAAGAGGTGTGCACGGCAAGGTCGACCCGTTGATGATTATCGTGTTGATTATCCTCGTCCTCGGTGCGATAGCGTTTGTGAATTACCGGAAACACGGTGAATTCACACTTGTTCCCACGAAGCGGACGCCGGCGGAGCAAGAATTGTGGAAGTTGGAAACCGAACTGGCAAAGATCAGCAAGCGGATGGAGAAGGTCAGCCAGCATGTCACTGGGGCCGATGAGGCCAGTGGTGATATCTGGTACCAGGAGCATCAGTTGTTGTTGAAACAGCAGGAAGAATTGAACGAGAAGGTCAAGAAGCAGAGAGTCATCGTCGAGAAGGAACACCAGGCCGCGGGAGGAATATAATCCGCGACCGATAGCGGGGGACGATGGTCGGCTGGTCGCCGGCTGCCGCGCGGAATGACTCATGATCCGGTTTCCTGTGGCGGAGCGGGGGCGGGGTGCCGATGCGGCATCTCTGGTGCAGTGGTTGGTGCGGTGAGTGCTGGAGCGGGAAGGAGGAAATCGTGGCGAGAGGATTGCACGACCTGGCGACGATCAGGAGCATGGGTGATGCGTTCAATCAGCGGTTGGAAGAAGAGTATTGGCTGAACTGGGTCGGTTTATTGGACAGGGTGGACCTGAACAAGCTGTTCGGAGCCTTCTCGGGGTTGTTTGAGCGCGACACGGTCGCCTATGTGCGTGAACAGATGGGAGCGGCGGCTGATCCGGAGGCGCGCCGCCGCTTGCGAGCGCTGGTGGGTTCGCTGATCTTGTTCTATCTCGAGGAGGGCGCTCGTGATCTGCAGGCCGAAGTGTTGCGGGCGGGCGCGGAAGCGGTTGTGGAGGTCGGCGGTGAGCGGCTGGCCTATCGTTCGCTCGCGGTGCGGATCATGCAGCAACCGGATCGGGAGCGGCGATTGTTGCTCAATGGATTGCAGCGGGAAGTCCAGAGGCTGCAATTGAATCCGCTGCGTCGCGACATGTTGCGGCGGCAGTTGGACCTGGTGCATGATCTTGGCTATTCGAGCTATGTCGAGGCCATGGAGGAGGCGCAGAACCGTCGATTCGCGCCGTTCGCGCATACCGCCAGACGCTTCTTGGAGGATTCCGCGGACCTGTATCGAAAGTATCTCGAGTATTACCTGGACAAGCATGTCGGAGTGGCCGTGACGGATGCTCACATGACCGATCTGGCCAGGTTGCAGAGAAGTTCCGAGTTCGACTCGTATTTCACGAGCGAGCGACTCATTCCGGTTGTCAAGCAGACCTGGTCCGGTCTCGGCTATGACCTGGACGCCAATCCGTTCATCAAACTGGATCTTGAGGAGCGCCCCAGGAAACTGCCCCGCGCCTGCGTATCGGCTGTCAATCCTCCCACCGATATCCGCCTAACCATCTATCCCACCGGCGGATTCCAGGATTACGATAATTTCATGCATGAATCAGGTCATGCCCAGCATTTTTCGCATATGAGAATGGACCTTGAGTACGAGTACAAGTTCTGGGGTGACCGTGGTTTCACCGAGGGTATGGCGTATCTGTTCCAGCACTTGTGCGGCAATCACTTGTGGTTGGAAGAGATGGTGGGGATGCGGGATCAGGCAGCGTTTCGGCGATTCGTTGCCTTCAGTCAGTTGCGTAATCTGCGACGGCTGCTGGCGCAGTTCCTGTACGAGTTCGAGTTGTTTTCCACGGAGCGGATCGATGAGATGCCGCAGGTGTACACGACCATCCTGGGCGAAGGTGCAATGGTAGCATACGATCCCGAAGGATACCTGGGATTCGACATGGAGTTCTACAACGCAGGCTATGCAAGGGCTCGGTTGTTTGAAGTGCAACTCCGGACGTACCTCGAGGAGCAGTATGGATCGGGGTGGTGGCGTGACAAACGAGCCGGTGCCTTTCTCGCTGATCTCTGGCGGGAAGGCCGCCGGGTGTGCGCTGAGGAAGTACTGGAAGGTCTTGGCCTGGGAGGTTTGCAGCCAGCGGCGTATCTGGTTCACGCGGCGGCGGTCCTGGATTGATGGAGCCGAATCCTGCGCCTCTGCCTGATCCAATGATATGAATTGCGGGACACGGAGCCGCCTGACCGATGGTTCCGTCCCGGTGGCGATTGCTCAGGCCACGGATTGCGGCAGGGTGAAATTAAACTGGATGCCTTCCCCCGGATGATCCTGGAC
This sequence comes from candidate division CSSED10-310 bacterium, assembly GCA_016932295.1. Next base: position 2,267 of record JAFGDC010000528.1, on the reverse strand, counting down.
CCAGATTTTTCCCCCGTGTGACTCCACGATGCGCTTGGCCAGGGCAAGCTTGATCCCGATCCCCTTGACCTTGAAGGGGATGAAAAGGTCTTTGCGCTCCTCCCTGGTAAGATTCAGCCAGGGATTGACGAGAGTGAAGCAGTTGAGTTTCTGGCCAGCCGGTGGTGGGATGAATTTGAATTCCAACGGGCGATCGGCATCTCCGGATGAACCCACCAGCAGGATGCGGATCAACTCCCTGAGCAGGGCCGGATTACCGGTCACCACGGGCAGATCCGTTCGAGCACGGACCTTCATTTCCGGATTAATCTCTTTGATGGTCTTGAGCAGCAGATCCCTCAGACTGACCTCGCGCCAAAGGCGGTGGTCCGTATCAAGGTCGATGCTGGCTCTGATCAACCGGCCTTGTTCGACCAGGTCCCTGAGGGGATCATGCAAGGCGCTGTAGTTGATCGACAGCCGGTCGTCCTGTGCCCGATCCTGCTGGCCGCGCCAAGCCTCGAGCAGGTGCAGCAGCTCTTCGATTCTGGTTTCGAGATACAGGGTTCCGGCACTCACCATGTTTACTATCGTTCCATCCAGTTGCGAGCGGCGCAGGGAGTCGGTCTTGGTGTCTTCTATGAGTTTTTTCTGCAGGGAGTCGTCCACGATGGTTCCGATAATGCCCGAGGTGGCGAATTGAGAATCCTGCACCGACCGGGCGGTCCAACTCAGGTGAACCGTCCGCCCATCCTTGGCCAGGGCGGTGTTCTCGAACCTGACGATACTTTCCCTCGATTCCCACAGCTTCTGTAGATTTCGGATGGTTTCAGGGATGGATCGCTGCTGCAGGATCCTGTCGATCTTGTTGCCGAGCAGCTCTTTCTGCGTATAGCCAAGGATATTGAAGCAGGCGCTGTTGACGAAAACCCACCGGTGTTTCTCATCCAGTTGAAAAAAGATTTCCCTGGATAAATCGAAAAAAACCTGGAAACGATTCTGGAAATCGTGCAGGTTGCTGAGGCTTTGGCCGTGTTCCACCGCGCGCTTCACCAGATCGATGAGTTCGTCCTTGCGGAAGATGATGGAGTTCTTGGTGATGTATTCGAAGGCCCCCTTTTTCATGGCCTCCACCGCCACCTGTTCGGTACCCTGGCCGGTGATCATGATGACCGGTGTGTGCACACCACGTTTCTGGATCTCGTAAAGGACTTCGAGACCGTTCATGGTGGGCAGTTCGTAATCCAGAATGATTGAATCAAACCAGGTATTGTCGATCAGCCCGAGCGCTGTTTCCCCGGTATCCGCGAAGGTTACATCGGCGCCAAGCCGTTTTTCCAGGTGCAGACCCACGATTTTTTGATGGTCCACATTGTCTTCGATGACCAGAATTCGCATCAAATCACCCTCGTTCCGTCATCATCCACAACTTCTCTATATAGTAAAATATCGATTAATATTCAAGCGAGTTGTCAAGAATTTTACCATCCCCACTGCCGGTGAAACATGTCGGCGGCGCTTGGGTGGCGTCCGATTGGCATGAATGGCGCGGTCATTGGGGGAAGGATGGATTGGATGGGACGGAGCATCTGTCGCCGTGGTTGGAATGTGGTGATTTGACAGTGTTGCCGGTCTGGAGCAGAATGAGCCCATGAAACTACGCACGCAGGCGGGCATTGGCGCTAAGTTGTTGTACGGACATGTTACGGGCAGAAGGATCCCCGTCAATGTCATGATCTCCGTGACCAATCACTGTCCCTCGCGGTGTGCGTATTGCGACATACCGCTGTCCACGCTGCCGGAAATGAACACCGGAGAATTGCTCCTGTTGTTGCGCGAGATTCGCCGGGCTGGTTGCGAGCGCATCGCACTTTGGGGCGGCGAGCCGCTGATGCGCGCGGACATTGATGAGGTGGTGGCATATGCCAAGAGTATCGGCCTGTTCGTGACGATGGATTCAAACGGGTATCTGGTGCCGGAGAGAATGCCGGTGATCCGCGCCCTGGATTACTTGTTATTGAGCCTGGACGGACCCGAGCGGGCGCATGACGCCAACCGTGAACCGGGTAGCCATGCCAAGTGCATGAAGGCACTGGATGCCGCCCTCGGACAGGTGCCGGTAATGACCCTGACAGTGCTTACCAAGAACAACCTGGAGCATATCGATCATCTCGTCGACCTGGCTGCGTCGAGGGGATTCGTGGCGACCTTCCAGTTGTTGTACCACAATGAAGCACAGGCCGGGGACACATCCGGTCTGTTGCCGGATCAGGCGGCGTATCGCCGGG
>JAFGDC010000527.1 GCA_016932295.1 candidate division CSSED10-310 bacterium | reverse complement strand
TCCTTCATCCTGCCGGTGGCGCCGTGCAATTCGTCCACGGTCACCCAGGGTGGTCCATAGACTTCGCTCACCACCGTGGCCAGCACCGGCGGTCCGGGCGGGGGTTCAACGATTTTGACGCTGGCGCCATACACGGAAGCGATGTCCATGATGTCCTTTCGGATGCGAAGGGCGATGGCGTGCGTCTTCATCGCGCGATGGTGCTTGTTGACCAGGTTGATTCGAATGTCAGCGACATTGTCGCCGCGCCGCATGAAGTAGTGCCGCACCAACCCGTTGAAGTCGAAGGGTGACGCCGTCCCCACATACACCTGGAAGTTCCTCACCTCATTTACGGTCGAGACATATTCGGCCAGGTCCCTGGCCACCTGATCCGTACGTTCCAGCGTCGTGCCCTCCGGCATGTCGATCACCAGTTGGAGTTCATCCTTGTTGCCGAACGGCAGCATCTTGAGCGGTACCAGCCCCGCCACCACGAGCAGCAGTGACAGGAGCAACGCGCCTATGATGGCGGTCATGAACAGCCAGGCCCGGCGGGGTGAATGCATGAGGAATCCCAGAACTCGCTTGAACAGGCGGTAGATGTGTGAATCCCGGATATTGTAGGCGGCGTGTTCTTTCTTATACTCGTGTTTGAGCAGATGGAAGGTTGCCCAGGGGGTCACCGTGAAGGCCACCACCAGGCTCATGAGCATGGCTGCGGGTACGTTGAAGGGCATGGGCCGCATGTACGGTCCCATCATTCCGGTGACGAAGAACATGGGTATAAACGAGATGATCACGGTAAAGGTGGCCAGGATGGTGGGGGGACGCACTTCATCCACCGCCACCAGGGTTGCCTTGAGGGGTGGGTGCTTCTTGAGCTTGAAGTGACGGAAAATATTCTCCACATCAACGATGGGATCATCCACCAGCAAACCCAGGGAAAGGATGAGAGCGAAAAGGGTCACGCGGTTGATGGTGAAGCCCAGCAGCGTCCCGCCTATGAGGGTGAAGGCGAGGGTCATGGGCACCGCGAGGGCGACGATGAGCGCCTCTCTCACACCCAGGGCTATGGCCAGCAGCACCACGATGGTCATAACCGCGATCAACAGGTGCTTGACCAGCTCATTCACCTTCTCGTTGGCGGTCTCACCGTAGTTCCTTGTGATCACCACGTCGATATCGCCGGGGATCACCCGGGCGCGCAGCTCGTTCCCCACTCTGACGATCTCCTCCGCCGCGGCCACCGCGTTTTCACCTTTCTTCTTGGCGATGGCAAGTGTCACGGCGGGAACCAGTTCCCCAATCGGCCGCGCGGCGAACTCACTGGTCCTTGCCGGTCCGAAACCATGCCAGGTGTAACTTTCCACCTCCGCGGGGCCGTCGCTCACCTGGGCGATGTCCCTGAGATGCACCGGCCGTCCTTCGAACACGCCCACCACCAGGTTTTCCACGTCATTGACGGAACGCATGAAACTGCCTGTTTCCAGGAGAAACGTGCGATTCTCCTGGATCTGCTGGCCGGCTGGATAGGCGGCGTTGGCGCTCTGGATGGCCCCCGCCACCCGGAGTGGTGATAGTTGATGGGCGTGCATCGCGGCCGTATCGAGAGCGACACGGATCTGTCTGGGGCGGCCGCCGGAAATGTAGGAGCGGCCCACCGCCGGGATTTCCTGGATGGCGTACTGCACCTCCTCTGCAATGCGCCGCAGTTCGTGATCACTGTACCGCGCGGAGGCGAAGGTGACGGAAACGATGGGAACATCGTCCACCTCGATAGGCTTGATCACCCACCCCTTCACGTCGTCCGGCATCTGGTCGGCGGAGGAATAGACCTTGTTGTAAAGCTTGAGCAGGCTGCGCTCACGGTCCTCTCCCACGTAAAACTGCACGGTGAGGATGGCGACGCCTTGCCGGGCCATGAGATACACGTTTTCGACTCCGTCGATCTCCATGAGGAGTTTCTCGAGTCGCGCGCCGGCCAGTGATTCGACTTCCTCCGGTTCCATTCCTGGCATTTGAATGATGACATCGGCCATGGGGACGGTGATCTGAGGTTCTTCCTCACGCGGTGTCACCCACAGGGCGACCACGCCGACGATAAAGGAGATGATAATAAAGAGTACCGAGAGGTTGCTGGTGAGGAACGCCTTGACGATCCTGGTGGTCAGGGTTGGTTTTCGGTCGTCCATGCTCAAACCCCCTGATGCGGCTGGATCACCACCCGTTCTCCGGCGGTCAGACCGGATAGTACTTCAAGTTTGTCACCACGCTGCGCACCGGTGCGCACGAGCCTTGTTTCCAACCTGCCATCCAGGACCACCTGGGTCATTTCCAGTTGCCCGACGCGGTATACGGCATCGGCATCGACCAGTGTCATGGTTCGTGATTCGATGGGCACGCGGCAGCGGCCGAACATGCCGGGATTGAGCCCCTCACGATCGTCCAGGACCAGGCGCACCATGAAGCTGCGGGACCGTGGATCGGCGTTTGGGACGATCTCATCCACCACTCCGGTCAGGTCCGCATCCAGGGTATCGATCCGCACCACCAGACTCTGGCCCAATGTTACCATGCCGCGCCTGGACTCGGGGATGAATACCTCCAACCGCAACCTGTCCGGGTCCTGCAGACGGACAAGGGGTACGCCGGGTGCCGCCAGCGCGCCTTCCTCGATCATTTTTTCCACCACGATACCGCTGTACGGCGCCCGAATTTCCGTATAACCGAGCATGACGTTCAACTCTTCCCGTGCCTTGCCGGCTTCCTCCAGCTTGGCCTGGGCCATGCGGTACTGAGCCTCGGCGCCTTCATACTCGGCTCTCGTGACGGCGCCGTCTGCAAGCAGATTCTTGAAGCGATTGTAGGCACTTTCCGCTTGGCTCAATCCGGCCCGCGCGGCGCTCAGGTTCGACTCCACCTGGCCCAGCTTGGCGCGCAGATCGCGGTCATCCAATACCACCAGCAGATCGCCCTTGGCCACCACATCACCGGAGGCCACTGTGATGGAGCGGACATGGGCCGGTACTTTTGCGGAGATCATGGTTTGCCTGCTGGAGGTGACGGTGCCAACCGCCGTCTCACATTCCTCGACTGTTTCCTGGGTGACGAGGCTGGCGGTCTCTTCGCCGGCCATCGCCGCCACCGATTCGCAGCGCCCGGGTGCCACCCTGTGACCGAGATATCCCTGCATCTGCAGGAACAGCAGGATCAGGAGCACCGATACGACAGCCGCTCCTATATAGCTTCCGTGTTTTTTCTCACTCATGATCATCCTCCTTCTCCATTGACATGGGCGGCACCGGGCAGTTCTCCGGAGCCAGCCACCTGGTGGCGAGATGTCCTACCGACTTGCACAGCGCCGCGTTCCCCAGCAACAGGTCATGCTCCGCCTGCAGCCTGCGCAATCGCGCCCCGGCCAGCCCCATTTCAGCGTTCAGCAGGTCGACGATGCCTGCCGCTCCTTGTTCATACCGTTGTTCGAGAATGCGCAACCCTTCCGCGGCCTGGTCCACCGCCTCCCGCATGGTGCCCAACCGTTCCTCGGCGGTCTGCAGGTTCGACCAGGCTTCGGTGACCTCCAGGGCAATCATATCCTCCCTGGCCCGCCGCATGGTGCGCACCGCATCCAACTGCATGGCGGCCTGTTGCTCCCGCTTATGATCAGCGGTGCCGTTGAACAGGTTCCAGCGCAGCGACAGGGCGATGGTGTATGAATCCGTCCCGTCGGCCAACAGCCCCTGTCCGTGATAATCGTAGCTCGCCCGTGCGTTGAGATTGGGCAGGAAGCCCGCCTGGGCCAGCCGCCGGCTCAACCACGCCATGGCCTCCTGCTGCTCCAATGCGCGCAGCTCGGAACGGTCTTCGAGCGCCCAGCCGATGAGCGTTTCCAATTCCACCGCCGGACAGGAACCACCGGAGAAGCCCTCGGCCGGATGCTTTCCGCCGCCCGGATCGCCCAACATGGTGTTCAACGCCACCAGGGCGAGGCGGTAGCCGTTGCGGGCCGACGCCAGGCGTTCTCTCAGCTCCGCCACATGCACCTGGGCCTGCAGGAGGTCGGATTTGATAATCATGCCTTCGGCAAAGAGGCGTTGGATCATGTCCAGGTTCCTCTCACCGGTGCGCAGCGCATCGGTGGAGACCAGCTCAGCCTCCCTGGCCAGCACGGCATCGGTATAGGCTTTTACCGTCTGGTAGAGGATTCCCTCCACCGCGGCGCTCGTGCCGGCGGCAGCCTGCGCCTGGGCTCGACGGGCCATCTTGTACCCCAGGATTTCACGGCCGCCGTTGAAGATGGGCTGGCTCAGGATAACCGAGGTGCCGTGATCGGTGGCCCGGTCTGGATCGTTGAGGAGCCGGGGATCGAAATCGGCCTGCGTGATGGCGCCCTGGTTGAGGGTGGTGCCGAAGGCCGCTACCTGCTGATTGGTGCTGACATAGGTCTGTTCCAGATCCAACCGTGGCAGGAAATTGGCGATGGCCAGCCCGGTTTCACGGGAGACCGCTTCCAACTGGGTCCGCGCGGCCAGGAGATTGGGATTGTGGTCGTAGGCCATCCGCACCGCCTCCTCCAGAATGAGTGCCTGATTGGCGCCCACTGCCAGGGATGGGAGCAGGCCAAGTAATAACAACGCAACTCGATACAATCGGCTTCCCGCCATGCCAACAACCTCCTTTATGAATCGGGTGGCTCGAGATTCGTTCGTTAGATACAGGAATGAAGAAAAGGTTGCAGGCGGAGAGATGGGATGGCGCGATGAAGTGCCGCCACGATCACTGCTTGTGGTGGTAAAGGATGTTCCTCACGCTCCGGTGCGCGCCGCAGGGACGCGTGGCGCATGGATCACTTCCGATCGGGTCGTGTCGTGGTGGTTATTTCACTACGATGCTGACCAGCTTCCGAGGGATGTAAACAACCTTGACGATGGTTCGACCCTCGGTGTGGCGCTTGGCGCCGTCCGATTCCAGCGCCCGTCGTTTCACTTCCTCAGAAGGCATGTCAACGGGAATGGTCAATTTGTCCCGCACCTTGCCGCTGATTTGCACCACCACCGTTACCACGTCCTCCGCCGCCTTGTCCTCATCCCATTCCGGCCATGTCGCCCGGTGGATGGTTTGGACCGCCCCCGCGTCGAGCAGGCCGCGCGCCGCGAAACGCGTCCAGAGTTCCTCCGCCATGTGCGGGGCGATGGGAGCGAGCATGAGCAGCATGCCGCGCACCACCTCCACCAGCTCGTCCGTCACGCCGTGCTTGTCATAGTGCAGCAGAAGTGCGTTGTTCAGTTCCATCAGGGCGCTGACCGCGGTGTTGAAATGGAACCGTTCGATATCGTCGGTGACCTTTTTGATGGTCTGGTGATACAGCCTTAACATCAGCCTGGCATCCTCTTCATCTTCAGCCGGCTGGTGGGTGGCGGCAGCGAGCACTTCCTGCGCCACGCGCCAGAACCGGTTCAGGAACCTGTGAGCGCCTTCCACGCCTTGTTGACTCCATTCGAAGTCCACTTCCGGCGGTGCCACGAACAGGGTGAACACCCTGGCGGTGTCGGCGCCGAAGGTGCCGGTGATCTCGTCCACGGAAACGATGTTGCCAAGGGATTTGGACATGGCCTTGCCGTCCAGTTGCACCATGCCCTGGGTGAACAGGCTGTTGAAAGGTTCATCGATGGTGGTGAGGCCGATGTCGCGGAAGACTTTCGTGAAGAAGCGTGAATACATCAGATGCAGGATGGCGTGTTCGACTCCCCCCGTATACTGGTCCACGGGCAGCCAGTGGGCCGCCTTGCCGGGATCGAACAATGCCTCGCGGTTGTGAGGGTCGGTGTACCGGAAAAAGTACCAGGATGAGTCCACGAAGGTGTCCATGGTATCGGTTTCGCGGCGCGCCGGTTGACCACACTTGGGACAAACGGTGGCGACAAAGGAATCGACCTTGGCCAGCGGCGAGCGACCGCTGCCGTCGGGTGTGAAATTGACGCTATCGGGTAGACGCACGGGAAGTGCATCGTCGGGGACACCGACGATGCCGCAGTGGTCGCAATAGACGACGGGAATGGGCGTGCCCCAGTACCGCTGCCGGCTGATCAGCCAGTCGCGCAGGCGGAAGTTGATCATGTGCCGGCCGGCGCCGCGGCGCTCCAGCCAATGGATGGTATCATTCACGGCACGTTGCCCGGGAGTGCCGGTCATGGCCTGCGAGTTGATCATGTCCCCGTAGTCGGCATGAAACAGGATGTCCCGATAATATTCCTTGTTCCACAACATCTCGGCGATGGTCTTGAAGGTCGTGCCGCCGGCCTGGTTGCACCGGTCCAAGAGACGGCGCTCCGCGGCGCTGGAGTCCACCTCGACTGCCTCATCGGAAAACACCACACTCCAGCCGCGGCCCACCACTTCGGTCCAGGCCCCGGGCAGCAGGTATTCCAGGATGGTTTCCACATACTTGCCACGACGCTCATTGACGTCTTCCACTAGCAGATTCACGCCGGCGTCGGTGAACCTGATGCCGGCCGCCGCCAACGCATCCTTCAGGCCGGGACGGCAGGAGCCAGAGCATACCTGGCTTTTGAACCGGTCATGCAGCGGCGCGATGACCGGGAACACCGGAATGCCGAATTTCATGGCAAACTGGAAATCGCGCTCGTCATGGGCCGGCACCGCCATGATGGCACCGGTGCCATAGGTCATGAGCACATAGTCGGCGATCCAGATGGGAATATTCTGATCGTTCACCGGATTGACCGCATAAGCGCCGATGAATTCGCCGGTCTTGTCCTTCTTGGTGCTGACCCGGTCCACCTCAGTTTGCAGCATGGCCTGCCGGCGATATTCCTGCACCGCGTCGCGCCGGTCCGGGGTGGTCAGTTTGTCCACCAGGGGATGCTCCGGCGCAAGCACCATGAACGTGGCACCCCAGAGCGTGTCGGGCCTGGTGGTAAAGACCACGATGGCGTCGCCAGCCTCGGAACGGAATGTCACTTCACCGCCCTCGCTGCGGCCGATCCAGTTGGCCTGCATGGTCTTGACCCGCTCCGGCCAGTTCGTCAGCTTGTTCAGGTCATCCAGCAGTTGCTGGGCGTAGTCGGTGATCCGCAGGAACCACTGTTCGATCCGGCGTTTTTCCACCATGGCGGAACAGCGCCAGCAAGCGCCCTGGATCACCTGCTCGTTGGCCAGTATGGTCTTGCAGTCCGGGCACCAGTTCACCGGCGCTGCTTCCTTGTAGGCCAGTCCGCGCTCCAGCATGCGCAGGAAGATCCACTGGTTCCAGCGGTAGTAGTTTGGATCGATGGAGGAGACCTCGCGATCCCACGCGTAACACACGCCCATCTTCCTCATCTGGTCCTTCATGCGCGCGATGCAGCGTTCGGTCCACAGGCGTGGATGGGTGGCGCGCTTGATGGCGGCGTTCTCCGCGGGCAGTCCGAAGGAATCCCAGCCCATGGGATGGAGCACGTTGAAACCGCGCATGGTCTTGTAGCGGGTGACCACATCGCCGATGACGTAGTTGCGGCAGTGTCCCATGTGCAGGTCGCCGGAGGGATAGGGATACATCACCAGGTTGTAGAACTTGGGCTTGTCCTCCCGTTCGGTGACCCGGTACAGGCCGTCCTTGTCCCATTGTTCCTGCCACTTCGGTTCGATGTCCTGCGGAATGTAGTTAGCTGCCATCGTAAATCCCCCTGCCTGTGACCGGAACCGCCCGGCTGGCGTCTTTCGCCTCCGGAGCGCCGGCCTCTTGATCACCGCCGGCGCTCAAGGCGACGAATCCTAAATGCCTTATCCTAACGACTGGACCGGACTTGTCAATTCCAATCACGCGCGGCTTCCCCCCGTCCCTGGTTCGTTCCGCGTGCACTCGGACCATATTTCCGGGGCGTTCGGGTCTTATTTGTCAAGCTGATGTGTGAGTCGGTGAGAGTAGTGGTGATACCGGCGTCCACGCCCGTCTTGTGGCAAAGAATGCACAAAATATGAAGTCTATAAAAATAGTGATGTAAAGATAGTTTCGCTTAAAAGGTCCAATAAATTTGACAAACGTTGTTTTTTTCTTAGGTTTGTCTGATACGGATTCAAATTTCTTCTGCCAGTGATTTGGTCAAGAGGCATGCGGATCTGGCGACCGGTTGGAAGGTTCTATAGTCGGTGAATGGCAAGGAGGTTGACATGACAGATGGTGATCGATGCCCGTGGGGTATGTTTGACGGCAACAATCAAACGAGACGGTCCTGGCTGCCGTTGTGGCTGCTCGTGGCACTCATTGCCGTGGGCACTGTCCCGGCGGGCGCGGCCTGGGTTTCCGATCCGGCAGTGAACATGAAATTCTACCAGACATCGGCGGACACCGAAGGACACCGGATCATCCCGGACGGCGCCGGTGGGTACATCATGGTGTGGCACAATTATGATGCCGTCACCGACAGCGATGTGTTTGCCCAGCGTATTGACAGTTCCGGCAACCTGCTGTGGGGAGTTGATGGGCTCGCCGTGTGCGCGGAGGAGGCCGCTCAGTGTTATCCCAAGGTCTGCTCCGATGGCAGCGGCGGTATATTCATCTTCTGGCAGGACCAACGGACCTCGCCCGCCAACCAGTGGCAGGAAATGTTCGGTCAGCATGTAAGCGCCGCCGGCGCCCTGTTATGGGATCCGGCGGGTGTCCAGTTCACCGAGATGGAAGTCTGGCTGTATTGTCCTTACACCGTTCCCGATGGCGCGGGTGGATGCTATCTGATCTATGACGGCGGAACGAACGGGTGTTTCTGCAAACGAATCGATTCGAGTGGCAGCGAGGTATGGGCCTCGCCGGTGCAGGTGGGTGCCGGACTGGGCTGGACCTCCCTGAAATCCGAGGTGGATGGTGAGGGTGGCGTGTACCTGACCTGGGTGGAGGAGCGAGGTTCCACGTCGCGGGACGTGTATGTCCAGCGACTTGACAGTTCGGGCACGCTGCAGTGGGGTGCCGGCGGATTGTGCATCTGCGCCGCCGCCGATTACCAGGAATGTTCCAGATTGATGTACAACACCGTCGCCGGCGGCGCTTTCTTTATGTGGAAGGACCACCGCGACAGTTCGAACAACCAGGTTTTCATACAGAAAGTCTCGGCGGCGGGCGGTGTGAATTGGA
>JAFGDC010000526.1 GCA_016932295.1 candidate division CSSED10-310 bacterium | reverse complement strand
GCATGGCCTCGAAATAGTAGCGTGGTCCATAACAGACCCCGGCAAACTTGTAGAGGAACCAGGCCGCCATCACCGCCGCCAATCCCAGCGCCAGGAACAGGTCGCGCCGCGCCGGACGCATCGTGAGAAAGGGGATGCACAGGGGCGCCAACACCAGGAAGGCCGGCCACCGGAAAAGCGAGCCCATCAACAGACTGGTGAGGGTGTCGACGTTGCTGAAAGCCCGTGACAATGGAAATGAAATTCCTGGTCCAAGATCCGATTGAGCGACTGAACCACCTTTCTCGATATCATAAGCGGAGGTGAATGGATTCCCGCTCAGGGCGGTGTTATACGCCAGCAACAGCCCGAGTCCCATGATTCCGGCCGCGAGCATGCCGGTCATGTGCGAATCCCACCAATGCCGCTGTCGGCGCAGGCGGCACAGTGACCATACGCCGGCCATCAGCGCTATCGCGGGAGTGGTCAGGGGCCGGGTGGCGGCCAGCATGGCCAGTGCGCCCCCCGCCAGCACTCCGCGTCCGAGTGATCGCGACCGGTCGGCGGTGATGGTGAAATACAGTGCCAGTTGCGAAAAGAAGAGTCCCGCGGAATGGGACATGAAGGTGCCATGGAGCAGCAGGTAAAAGGGTGATGCCAGCGCCAGGAGGCAGGCGAATGCCCCGGTTCTCCGATCAAAGAGCGCCTTTCCTATGCCATTGAGGAGCAAGATGTTCAATCCGCCGAGAAGGGGTGGGATCAACCACGGCACGCCCATGATCTGTCCAATGGCGAGGAGCAGCGGAAAGCCGAATGGATACTGGGCGAAGACCTTGCCGCCGTGGAACACCACGAATTGGTGACTGAAGGCCGCCGGCACCGGCGGCGGACTCCCGTACAGTTTCCCGGCAGCGAAGAGTTTCGATTGAAAATAATAAGCCACCGAATCCTGTACGTGGGGTATGCCGTGCAGCATGCACAGGATGATTGCTGAACAGACCGTCACCACCACTATGGCGGCGGCCGGCGGCACGAATCCATGGAACCGTTCCAGCCACTCTGCCTGAAGTCCGCCAAAGGTCTTGGTGGCACGCAGCCGCGTGATCATCCATCCGGCCACGGCGAGCAGCAGCGCGGCGGGAATCGCCAGGAAATAAACCACCAGTAATTTGGCCAGCAGCACCGCGATGCGGTGCCGTGAAGAAGGAGTGAAGACCTGGCGGGAAAACCGAAGCCGCTTGTCATGGTCCAGTTCGCTGAAGGTCAACGTGTTGTGCCGGAAGGGCTTGAATCCGATGTCCACGTGCCGGTCGAGATCGCCCCCCAGCACCTGCAATCCGGCATCCACCCCCCGCCGGAGTCGCGCCTCCACGATATACTCAGACCACGCCTCGGCGCCGCTCAGTTCGATCTTGAAACTACCGTGCAACCGGCCGCGATCACACCGCGGCGCTCCGTCGCGCACCACCCAGTACTGCGGTCTCGATCCATCTCCCGCCCCTGGTTCAAAGGTGTCGAAGTCATCCGCGAACAGCACGGCGCCGTCGGTGCCGATGATCCTGATTGACTCCCAGGACTGCGGCAGGGTTGTGTCGTTGATCCAGGCATTGAATCCCTGCGGTGCTTCCATCTCCAGCGCGATACCCCCTCCCGGGCATGCGTGCTTGAAGAGCAACGGAACCTGTCCATCGACAGTCGCTGTCACCTGGCTCCGATTCACCTCGACCCTGATGTCATAGACACCCGAGTGCAGCGACCAGAGCAGCAGGAGGCCGACGCCGGCATTGAATAACACCAGATACAGCCGGTGTCTGGCGAGATTTGATCGGATCGCCATCAGTGCGAGCCGTACTGCGAGATGATGTCAGTCGTTGCCATGACCGGAACAGGCCGCCGCCGGGTTGCAGGAGGTCGTTTTCACCGTGCAGGTGACATCTCTGACAGTACCGCGTCCAGCGGCCGGCGCCCGACTGCGAGGAACCGTCGGATTGATCACGTGGCGACCGCTCCGCCACCCTTCAAACCACCCCAATGTCACTCCCTGATTCTCATGGATTATCCTGCTGGCCATCGCTGTGAGCGGACCGCCCCACTCCCGTTCAGCCGGCGGCTTTTTTCAGTACCTTGTGGGCGGCTTTCTCCAGTTTGAGCAGTTCCTTCATGATCGGGATCTGAGCGTCGCGGTTCTCCCTGGTCCATGCCGCTCCCTCGACATGAGGCGACGGGATCACCTCAATCGCTTTCTTGGCGAGGTCGGATTCCTCTTCGTAAAGCCGGGCCAGCTCATCGATGAGCGCTGGTGTCACGCCGAATTTATCGCGGTTTCCACGGAGGTAGCTGGCGGCATCGGCGCGCGCCATGCCGAGACTGTACATTGTCCACCAGTTGGCCAGGAGAGCTTCCTCCAGCCGTTCCTGCTTCATGCCCGCCAGGTCCCGTTCGGCTTTCAGCGCCCGCAGCCATTCCCTGACGGCCGTTTCACCGGAGAAATATGCACCGTACTTGGGTGTTTCTTGCATTTCCAATGCTAACTCCAGCGATTTCTTGTACGCTTCGGACATGTCCTTCTTCTCGTGGCTGTCCATCACGTAGATCATCCACGGGAACTTGACCGCCATGTCGTAGTTTTCCGTGTGATCGAAATAGCTCCGGCAGAATAACTCCCCCCCGTCCTTCTGGTAGCCGGTGACGATCCCCCATTCCGGCACCTCGATCAAGTCGAGGGCGATGACTGGCCAGCCCCTGTCGATGCTTTGCTTGATGAACGTGCGGAGCACGTCTTCGGATCGAGCCATCGCGTCGTATTCGGGTGGGGTCTCTTCGTTCTTCAACAGGTAGGACATACCGTTGTATCCCAGGGTGGCGAACATGCCGGGGGCGAGATTCTTGCCGCAGGTGAGATCAGGTGAACTGGGACACCAGCGATCGAAGAATTGCACACGGAAGGCATAGCCGGATAGTCCCGACAAGTCCGCATAGCTGATGTGATCACCGAATTTCTCGTCGAGCCGGTACATGGCTCCAAGAAAGGAGTTTTCCATGTTCATGCCCCATCCCAGTTTACCGATGCCGTCGATGACCACTGCATCGCCGTCCCGTGGATGATCGGGCAGTATCACGCCGAGATAGACGCCCAGTGTGCCCTTCGGCACAGAAATGGTGATCGATTCACCCGCGCGCAGCAGCCCCGCTTCCACCACGTCGCTTTCGACGGCAATCTTGAGCGCGCCAAGAGCTTCGATCGAGTGTACCGGGCTGCCGTTGTAAGTGACGATGATGTCGCCGATACTCGCCCCCGCCTCCCGCATGGCCGAGTGCTCCGCAAAGCCGGTGATCTTGAGCATGGCGGTTTCCTTTATCTCCTCCGCCATGATTCCGGCCACCGCCACCAGTGCCGCGAGACTGATCGTTACCAGGGAACCCATGCATTTTTTCATCATATGTTCCTCCAGATGTTGTTCAACTCCAAGCGTAGCTGATAGTTTACAGTGTGAGCCGGTCGATCGCCAATAATGAAATGAACCAGCCGCCGGCGCAGCATGATCTGCGTTCAGGCACAGGGAGGAACGGGCGGTGGAAAGAGATGGGAGCAAGCGGATTCAGATCGGAAGAGACATCGCGGCCGCCGTCGCGGGGTACGAGAGCGCTCGCCGGCTCACCGGGGCACATCACCGGATAGCCAGGCACTATGCATCGCCATTGTTACTCGGACCACGGGTTTCGGACGATCTCCTGGACCTGGTGATGCATATGTATACCGAAGAGGAGGCGGCCCTGGTCCAGCACCTGCCACCCTTCCGCTCCAGAACTGCTGAACAGGTGGCGCGACTGGCGTCAAGACCGCCGCATGAAGTTAGCGTGGTGCTGAACCGTCTGGCATCGGTCAAGACGATCCTGCTCGAGCGGGGAGAGCCTCCGAAGTACGCCATTCTGCCAATAGTGCCCGGCACCTTCGAGATGGCCTTGATGAGACCCGACGCGTCCCGCTTCAACTCCTGGCATAAACGCTTCGCTGAACTCTTCGAACGATTGTGGGACAAAGGCTACTTCATGCGGTACGCGGCGCGGGGGAGGGCCGCGGTACGCTACCTGCCGGTGGGCCGGGCGGCTGGCAACCTGACCATGGCATGGCCTTCCGACCACCTTGAAGAGCTTCTCGAACCCTACGATCAATTCGCCGTCGGTCTCTGCCAGTGCAGGATGGCCATGGAACTGGTGGGGAAGAGTTGCGGTCGGCCGCTGGAAAACTGCGTGGCGATCGGTCCGGGGTCGCGCGGCGTCATCAGCCGTGGTCTCATGCGACCGGCATCCAGGAGTGAGGTGCTGGACATCAAGCGCCACGCCGAGAGTCAGGGCCTGGTCAGTTTCATGATCGACCAGGTGGGCGATCGGGATGGCAATGCAAGTTGCTCCTGCTGCGGATGCTGCTGCCATGCGTTGCGGTCCATCAGCCAGTTCAATACGCCGGGTTTCATCGCCGCACCACACTTCATACCGGTGTTGGAAGCCTCCCTCTGCACTGCGTGTGACCGTTGTCTCAGGATCTGCCCCATGACGGCCTGGCACAGGCTGAACGGCGCCCTGGTCTTCGACCGCGCGCGCTGCATCGGATGCGGTCTCTGCGTCACGGTATGCGGCGTCGGCGCCCTGGCGCTGGAACCGGTGACCGCGGCCCGGCGCCCCGCCGCGAATACCCTGTCACTCCTCCTGCAGGTGGCGCCGGCGTACCTTACGGTCACTGCCAGGGAGTGGCTGCACAGGGTGTTCAGGCACGATGTCCGGACGCATCGCCCGGACCCCGATTGATCGGATGCTCACATGCCGGGAGTCTGACCGGTCAGCAATACGCGGGTGAGAAAATAGAGTATTCCACCCAGCAGGCCGCCGATGTTGCCCAGGGAATGAGCGACGATGGCGGGGATGAGACTGCCTGAACGCTGCCTGAAATGACCGGCTATCAAGCCCAGAAAGAAGGTGAAGATCAGGATGATGCAGACGGTGGCGCTGCTGGTTCCGGCGAAGAGCAGTCCGAGGTGCATGAGCGAGAAGACCACGGCACTGAGGAGTACCGGGACGGGCAGGGACAGGAAACCCACGCTGACCGTCCGATTGGCCAGGGGAGTGAGGAATCCCTGTATCAACCCCCTGGTGAAAATCTCCTCGCATATGCTGGCGAGTCCCCAGATCAGCAGGACGATCTGGGGGAACGACAGTTTCGCCATGATGGAATGGGGACCGGCTCCCACCAGCAGGGTAGCGGTCGTGGCCAGCATGCCGCTGGTCAGACTGAGGATGATGAGCCAATGCCATGGACAGCGGCCGGGCAACGCGAAGCCGAATTGCCGCCAGGACCTGGCCTTAATGGCGGCCATCAGGATCATGGAG
Organism: candidate division CSSED10-310 bacterium; assembly: GCA_016932295.1. The sequence continues at coordinate 2,336 of JAFGDC010000526.1, read as the reverse complement.
AATCCGGCCAGGAGGATCTGAACCAGGGTTAACCGAAGCCATGGGTGCTGTTGGAATGATTCCGCTCCGCCCGCCCGGGAAATACCGCTGACGAGAGCGCTGGATGCGAGCACAATACCCACCGCCATGGCGAGGGATACGACAATGATGCGAGTGGAGTCCTGCATGGCTGCTCCTTTGTCATGGACCCGGCGACCACCCGTTGGATGGCGGACACGCGTCCAATGAAGCGAATCGATCGGCGTGAGTGGACCCGGCGCCGGCCACCCGCGCCGAACTGATCACAATCCCCGGTAAATCACTTCCAGCGCCAGCGTTACATACGAGGTGACCAGCACCGGGTCTTTTTCCCACCAGCGGCCGTTGTCATTCATCCAGGAACCATCCGGCTGCTGCAGATTGAACAGTTTCAGCGCCAGCTCGCGACGCCAGTCGACGGTCTTCCCCGAGACCAGGGTGAGTTCGTTCATGCCATACAGCGCCAGGGCCTTGACCATGGTATGGTAGTAGTAATACAGGCCTTCCTGCCCCATGCCGGGATTTTCTTCCAGGGTATACGATTTGCGCAGCCAGTCCACTACCGCCGTCACGCGGGGATCGTCCCGATCCAGATCCGCGTAGATATAACTGAGCAGCCCGGCGTAGCTCATGCTGCCGTATGAGCGCAGGGCGGTCTTCCCCGAGTCCGTGGTCATTTCACCCGCCTTGCTGTCACCGGGGAAGTACACGAAACCGCCTTTGTTGGCCGGATCGTCACTGGCCCATGCCTGGTCATTGTGGGACGGCAGATTCTGGCAACGCTGAATGAACTGAATGGCGGCCTTCCAGTTCAGGTCCGTTACGGTGCGTTCCTTCGGTGATAGGTCGTTGTTCAAATACTTGGTATAATAGAGCGCTTCCAGCGCCAGGACCGTGTTGGACATGTCGGAATGGTCATACCGGCCGCCGTATCCGATACCGCCGTCATAGGGCGAATCCCCCATGCGCTTCTCGCCGAAATCGTCCTGGAGCCCGATCAGGAATCTCCGGGCATTGCGGAGCACCGGTTCATAGTCAGGATCGCCGGCCGCCACCAGAGCCATCATGCTCACCGATGTGTTATAGGCAGCCAGGTCCTTGACATATATACCGCCGTCCGGCTGTACGTTCTTGAGGATGCAGTCCAGGCCCTTTCGAATAAAGGGCTGCTCCGCCGCCGGATAGGAATGAGACGGATCCCCCATGAATGAGCACAGCGCCAGTGCGGTGATGGCCGGATAGTCGGGGGAGGACCAGTGTCCGGCGGCGTCCTGGTTTTTTTGCAACCAGGCCAGGCCCCGGTGTATGGATGCCTGGATTTCCTTTTTCAGTGACAGGTTGTGATCGGCGGCGGGGAGATTCGGATCGATGCTGATGGCCATTGCGCCCGTGCCGGCAAGAAAGGCGAGCAGAATACAGAGCAGGAATCGTTGCGGCATGTCGTTCACGGTTCTTCCTCCCAGGCTGGATCGATGGGATTCACGACGGGATCGGACGGATCGGGTGGTGGCTCGGCTGGAGCATCGGATTTCACCCCATCCTTGATTCTGGATATGAGTACTGTCACCTCGGTGCCGGCCGCCGGCACGACTCCCCGGCGTACATACCAGATCTCGTCGTTTCCGCCGCCGGGTGAGGGATTGTCTATCATGGCAAGGGGATCGTGGTACACGGCGATGATGGAGCCCTCCACCTGCGCCATGAAGACGCCCTCGTGAATGACCGATCCGGTGTAGATCCAGGCGGTGTTCGCCATGCCGGAGTCACTGGTCTTGTTCAGGATCCATTCCTCCAGCCTGGTTTTCTTCATTGCGCCATCCTGCCGCCACTCGACTTCCACCATGACCGGCGTGCCCTTCGGTGCCATCGGATCGCCCTGCTCACGCAGTGGCTCTCCGGTGGCTTCGAAACCTAACAGCAGCATCGCCAACTGCAGGTCGAACGGCTTCACCTCCGTCTTCAGCAGCGCTTCGTGCAGCTTGCCGGCGCCGTGTACCAGCGCATACTCGATCAAACCCTCACTCATGTTGATCCGCGCCGGTAGTCGAACCGTCACTTCCGTCCGGTCAATCTGGATTTCACCAAGTTTGAACCTGTCCGGAGCGACCACTTCAAGAGGCGGCGCCCCGGCCACCGCCGCCGGATCGTCAAAGGGCGCGGGCAGCGGCGGATCCACCACCGCGCATGCCACTCCCCCGGTACACGCCATCAACACCAACATGACAGTCATTCGCATCATAGCTTCTGCACCTCCACACAAGTCGTTTCCCCGGCACACTCTCAGATGTGGGCACGGATCCCTTTAAGACATACGTTGG
>JAFGDC010000525.1 GCA_016932295.1 candidate division CSSED10-310 bacterium | reverse complement strand
CGGCAACCATCAAGGCGCGGTTTTGGTCGTTACCCGGCATCCGGTCGAATTTTGACCCGGCGGCAATGGGCGGAGTCCTGGCTAGTACGGGGTGAGCTGAATTTCGGTCAGCCCCGTTGCGACATCTTGTGTCTTGGCTGATATAGGGCAGCGGATGGTATCCTGAAAAATACATGGCAACGGGCGGTGTCGCCACCGCCCGAATGCATTCCAATGTGGCCGGTGTCGGTGTGAAGCCGACCCTAGAACTCTTCCGGCATCTCCTTGATCTGTGCATAATTGAACACGGGACCGTCTTTACACACGTAAACACTGCCTATGTTGCAGCGCCCGCACTTCCCCAGGCCGCACTTCATGCGATTTTCCAGTGTGGTGATGATCCGTTCGTCGGGGAAACCAAGTTTATTGAGGGGCGGCAGGGAGAATTTGATCATGATGGGTGGTCCGCACACCACGGTGAAGGCATCCTTGCTGGGAGGCGCTACCTTGTCGACGACGGTAGGTACGAAGCCCACCTCGCCGTCCCAGTCGGTGGTTTCACCTCCGGGATCGACGGTCACTATGGTGTTGATGTCGCTTCTTGCTTTCCATTCCTCCAGCTCCCGTTTGTAGACAAGGTCGGCGACGGAGCGGGCGCCGTAGATGATGGTGATGTCGTTGAATTCCTCACGGCGGTCCAGGACATTCCAGATGAGGCTGCGGACGGGTGCAAGGCCGATGCCGCCGGCGATGAAGACGATGTTTTTTCCAAACATATCGTCGATAGGGAACCAGTTGCCGTAGGGGCCGCGGAATCCGACGATGTCACCCACGTTGGCTCGGTGCAGCGCCGCGGTGACCTTACCGGCCTTCTTGAAGGAGCACTCGATGTAGTCTTCCCTGGTGGGCGCGGAGGCGATGCAGAAGGTGCATTCACCTTCACCGAAAATAGAATATTCGGCGAACTGCCCTGCCCTGAAGGTAAAGCATCGCCGGAATTCTTCATCCAGGAACTGCAGTTTCATCGTCCTGGTATCGGGTGTTTCCTCGATGATCTCCTCGACTCTTGTCTTGACCGGAGAATAGATCGTCATCAGTTCACCTCTCCGCCTTTTCGTTGATTTTCACCAGTACGTTCCGGATGTCCATGGTTACGGGGCAGCCTCGCGAGCAGCGTCCGCAGCCGGTGCAGAGCACGGTTTTGAACTTGTCGGGATAGTATTTGAATTTGTGGGCGACGCGTTGCCGGTAACGTTTTTCCTGGTTATCTCGGGGATTGTGCGAGGAGGCATGTCTGGTGAACATGGCGAACTGGCAGCAGTCCCAGTTTTTCATGCGTCGGCCGGTGCTGTGGGAGAGGTCTTCATCGACGATGTCGAAGCAGTGGCAGGTGGGGCAGATATAGGCGCAGCGGCCGCACCCGTTGCACAGTTCGCCTATCTCGTTCCAGAGGGGATCTTCGAAGTGCGTGTCGAGCCAGGCATGGACGGCATTGACATCGAAGTAGACCGGCGGCTCGGCCAGTGCTTCCACGATTTCCTTCGAGGCGGCGCCATCGTCTTTTTCCTGGTCGGCCTGGAATGACTCGATAAACGCGGCGCCCTTGTCGGATACTATCTGCATGGCCCATTTCTCATGTCCGAGTGGAACGAGAAAGAGGTCGGAACCATCGTTGGAACCGGGGGACATGCCCACGGAGGTGCAGAAGCAATACTCGTCCCGGTACGTGCAGAGCATGCCGACGATGAGGGTATTAGCGCGGCGCCGGTTGTAGAAATCATCGCGGTAGTCCCAGTTAAAGACCTTGTCCAGTATGTCGGGTGCTTTTGCATCGCAAGGCTTGATGCCGAAAAGCACGGTTTTTTGCTCGGGGGGAGAGACTTCGATGAGGTCGACATCCTGATCTGTTTTCTTGAAGTACAGGACTGGTTCGCTGCGCGGGAAGAGGTACTGCTTTATGGACAGTTCCGGTGGTGGTGCATCGGGCGCCAGCACCAGTTGATCGGCGGCTTCAATCACTCGATAGCCGTGGGTCCCGGCCGTGGGTCCGACGACAGTGCAATCGCGCCGTGAGAGCAGTTCCTCGACCAGGTTCCTGAGAGAATCGGTGGTGAGTATGAGTTCTTCCATGGTGGTCTCCGCTATTTGATAAATTCTTCGCAGTCGTCCATGGTAAAGCTGCCGAGCCAGGGTGAATCCTCGGGATCCATACCCGGCCGGTAGGAGAACTGCTGAGCGACGACGTCGGCCAGCCGCCGGTTGAGCAGTGACAGGGGAATGTCGACCGGGCAGGCGCGTTCACATTCACCGCAGCCGATACAGCGGCCGGCGAGATGGAAGGCGCGAATGAGGTTCCAGGAGAAGTTGCCGCGATCGTGGGCGCTGGATTCGATCCAGCGCGGTACGGTCTTGTCGGCTATGCATTGAGTGCAATAGCAGAGTGGGCACACCTGCCGGCAGGCGTAGCATCGGATGCACTTGGAGAATTCCTCGCGCCAGTACGAGAAACGTTCCGGCGCCGGCTGGTTGCGTACTTCCTGGATCCGTTCCAGCAGTGGATTGTGCATCTCCGGCATGGATTGCAGTTCACCCAGCAGCGAATCATAAATAGGCGGTGTGCGGACTGGACAGTCAATACACTTGGGAGCGATGTTTTCCGGTTGGAAGTCCAAATTGAAGTCGGAGGTTACGCCGTTACAGTTGAAGCCGATAACGTGGATGTTATGGCGTTCCAGCCTGTTCTCCTGGATCATCTGGACGATGGCGCGGGCATCACAGCCCTTGGCGAGAATCCCCACTACGCCTGCATCCCGTACCTCGGTGCGGTTGAGGTACACTGCCAGGTTGTTCAGGCAATAATGATTGAACACGAGTCGCTCTACCTGGTCGGCTTCCCGGATGATAACCGGCCTGGTACGTTTTTCACCGCCGCTCGCTTCCCAGCCGACAATGATATTGACCTTGCCGGATTCGAGCAGTTCCCTGGCGATGCTGTGCAGCTCATTCATGGAAGACAAACTCCTTGTTCAGGCCGGCATACTCGGTGAAGGGTCCCTTGGCGCGCACCGTGTCGATCACCCCGTTGATGACCTGCACCCACTTTCGGCCTTCGGCTGCTGACACCCACGAGAAGTGAAGGCGGTCTTGATCGATACCGACGAAGTCGAGCAATTCACGGAAGACGTTCCACCGCCGTCTGGCGTGATAATTGCCCTCGTTGTAGTGGCAGTCGCCGGGATGGCAGCCGGAGATGAGCACGCCGTCCGCGCCCCGCTCGAAGGCTTTGAGCACGAATAGCGGATCGATGCGGCCGGTGCAGGGCAGCTTGACGATCCGCACGTTCGGGGCGTACTGGAGGCGGCTCGTGCCGGCCAGGTCGGCCCCCGCGTACGTGCACCAGTTGCACACGAAGGCGACGATGCGGGGCTCGAAGGCCGACGCCGACTCGG
>JAFGDC010000524.1 GCA_016932295.1 candidate division CSSED10-310 bacterium | reverse complement strand
GGGGTAAGCCTCGGCTTTGCCGTGCTGATCGCCCGCACCTTTCCCGTGGCCGGTCCCATGATCCGCAATTTGGTGGTAGGCGCCGTCGTGGTGAACCAGATACTGGGTCCCATCGCCTTCAAGTTCGCCCTGGTGAAGACCGGGGAGACCGCACGGGCCCGGTCAGGAGCTGTTGAAAGCGCCTGAACCAGGCGGTCAGCGCCGCGGTCTGGGTGTGCCTGGGCCGGCGGAAATTGCGCAACTACCTCAAAAGTAAGAATATTGATCTGTTCGTGGGGCTGTGCTAGGGTAATCGGATTACAAGGAGGACATGATGGCGCGATCGGTTGATGCGTATATGCACATGGCGGCGGCAGGTATCGGGGGGTTGACCCATATCGGTCATGAACACCGTCGGATGGCGATCGAGAACATTCGGCTGTGGTTCGAAGACGACCGGTTCATTGATTACCGGGAGCTGTTGGCGGCACTGGTGGAAGACGGCCGCTGGGAGATGCTGCTGGACAGCTTCTACCAGACCATGCCCTTCGGTACGGGCGGGCGCCGTGGCCTGGTGGGGATCGGTCCCAACCGGATCAATCCATACATGATCAACGCATCCGTTCAGGGGCACTGCCGATTCCTGCGGGACAAGTATCCCGATGTGGCGTCGCCGTTCGTGGTGGTGGCCTTCGACGTCCGCAACTTCAAGGATGCCAACGGACTGCTTCCAGCCTGCAGGAATCCGTTGCTGGGGATGACCTCGCGGGATCTCGCCAGGTACGCCGCCGGTGTGTATGCCGCCAACGGCATCGTCGTGTACACCCTGGCGACGGGTGACGACCGGCTCATCTCCACACCGGAGCTGTCCTTCCTCATCAGGTGGCTGGGCGCCACGGGCGGGTTGAATGTCTCGGCTTCCCACAATCCGCCCGATGACAACGGCGGCAAGGTCTACAATCGATACGGGGGACAGGATGTGCCGCCCGATGACGAGGCCCTGGCGGCGATCGTGGCGCGGACAACCGTGATCGACCATATGGACTATGAGGATGCGGTCCGGCAGGGACTGATCCGGACCATCCCTCCGGCAGCCAGGGAAGAGTATCTGCACACAAACCTTGAATTGTCGTTGGCGCCTGCCGCAAGGAACGCCGTGATCGCCTACACGCCCCTCCATGGCACCGGCTTGTTCACGGTGGGTGAGGTGCTGCGGCGCGCTGGCTTCGACGTGCTTCTGGAACCCGCGCAGGCGGTTCTTGACGGTGATTTCCCGACGGTCAGGTTCCGTATCGCCAACCCCGAGGTGCCCGCATCCATGGAGCAAGCCCTCGCCCTGGCCAGGGAAAAGGGCGCCGACCTGGTGCTCAGCACCGATCCGGATGCCGATCGGATCGGCATGATGGCGCCCGATGCGGGTGGTGAGTGGCACTTCTTCAACGGCAATCAAATCGCCGCCATGCTGGTGGACTACACCTGCCGCCGCCGCCGCGAGGCCGGTACCATGCCCGATCGGCCGGTGGTGGTGAAGACCGAGGTGACCAGTGAACTCATTTCACGGATCGGCCGCGGGTACGGGGCGGAAGTCGTGGGAGACCTGCTGGTGGGCTTCAAGTACATCGCCGGCGTGATCCAGGGGCTGGCGGATGCCGGCCGTGACCCCGGTGATTTCGTCATCGGCTGCGAAGAAAGCCACGGGATCCTCATCACCCCCAAGGTGCGGGACAAGGATGCCACCGGCGCCGCCCTCTACCTGGCGGAACTGGCCTCGTTGTTGAAGACGGAGGGTTCGACCTTCGATGCGTACTTGCAGGCGATTTACAAGAAATACGGCTACAGCGGCACGCTGCTGGTCTCGATGGTGATGAAGGGCGCGGTGGGCATGGAAAAGATTGCCGCCATCCAGGATGCGCTTCGTGCCGGGCCGCCCCGTGAAATCGCCGGATTGCGGGTCGTGGAGTTCCTCGACCACCGGAATGAGAATGGACGATTCGGGCCGTTCAAATCGGAAACCGATCGCAGCGCCCGCAACGTCCTGATCATGCGGCTGGAGAATGGCGCCAGGATTATGCTCCGGCCGTCGGGTACCGAACCGAAGATCAAGGTCTACTTTGAACGCATCACCGAACCACTGGGTGATACCGCAGGGGACGATCGCCTTCGGGCCGTGGCGGCGGATGTGGATGCGGAACTGGCGCAGCTCTCGCGGTCTTTTTCCCGGTTCGTGTTGGGCCTGATCGATATCGTGCTGCCGGAATACGCACTGTGCATCTCAGACCTGGCTCCGCTGGACAGCAAAGTGGACTTCGTCGAGCGGTTCATTCCGGCATTCACCGCACAGGCGGCCACGGACGTGAGTATCGAAGCGCTGTCGGCATGGATCGATGGAGACCTGGGAGGGAGCGGTTACGGGAAGGATCCGCGCGCCCTGGTGGGTTCCGCCATGCGTCACTACCTGGAGGAGTCGCTGGCGGCGGCGCCGGCGTCCCGGCGGTGGGTGCTGGAACGTATGGAAAAGGCGTTTTTCTTCACGGAATGAGTACCAATAGCGAGTAATTGACGATTTGCGGCGTGCCGGTTGCAGGCGGTTGTGAGCCGGTCTCTGGAACCATGCAGCCACCTTCCCGCCGGCACCCGTGTCTATAACAGTCAAAATAAATCACTTGACAAAGAAAGACTCAGATATTATAGTCTGATTAGTTGAGTGGCCTGAGTGGAAACGTTCGAAAAAAAACGATGGAGGTCAACGATGAACAGGGAACGATGGAATCCGTGGAAGGATATCCTGGCGGTGCAGCGTGCGTTCACCGATGCCGAGCGGGGTGATCGGCCGTTGGGATTGGGTGATGAGTTGTATTGCAGCGAGTGGGTGCCGGCGGCGGACATTTACGATGAGGGGGCGCAGTACCGGTTGCGGTTGGAATTGCCCGGCTTGAGCCGTGAGGATGTGGCGGTC
>JAFGDC010000523.1 GCA_016932295.1 candidate division CSSED10-310 bacterium | reverse complement strand
TCCTTCTTCTCCACCGTCACACCGGGCCAGTTGCCGACTTTCTGCTTCGCCCCCGTCAGGATATTAAAGATGGAACTCTTGCCGCTGTTGGGATTGCCCGCCAGCGCCACCACCCGCTCCCCAACCACCGCCTTGCCGTTATACCGCAGACCGCTATGAACCGATTTCACTTACCCGGCCCCACCAGGCGCATGGCCGCTTTTCCCATGAAGCTCACGCTTCCTGCGGGTGCACGGAACCAGCCGGCAGTTTTTCCACCAGGATGCCGCGCGCATCAACCCGTCGCAAGGAAAGGAAATAATCCATGATTTTCAGTTCGATAGGATCACCAAGGGGAGCATAGCGCACAACCTGTATAATGGTGCCGGGAAGAATGCCGAGATCCACCAAGCGCCGGCGAAACGGCATGTTGCCACGCAACTGGAGCACTCTGCCCGTTTCACCCGGCGCCAGATCTCCCAGGAACGCCGTCGACTCCCGGTCCATCAGGCAACCGGCCCCCATACCGCGACGCCTGACATGGCAGTCGATAACCCGCCCCCTCTCGGGATGGCATTGCCGGAACTGCTCCACGATGTTCACGCCGCCTCGCGGACATGAATTGATAAATTCGAAAAACGCCTCCAACCGTTCCAGGGTCACCACGCTCAGATGGTGTTCGAGATTGCAGGCTTCCTGCTCTGCCAATTGATTCTCGAGCCCCAGCACATTGTGCAGAAACCTGGCGAGAAACTGGTGGCGCTGCTCCAGCTTATGCGATAATCTCCGTCCTTGCTCGGTGAGCGTCACCAGCTCGCGCGCGGCGTAGTTTACCAACCCCGCCTCGTTCAGCCGCCGCAGCGCGGTGATCACGGCGGAAGTGCTCACTCTCTTGGCGCGGGCCAGGTCACGGATTCTTGCGGCGCCCTTGTCGCGAATGAGTTGGTACACGATTTCCAGGTATTCCTGGAGATTGATGCTGATGTCACTGAGCGATGTTTGTGCCGTCATGGAGCGCCCTCCAAGGGAGATAACTCTATCTTTTTTTTGTAACCTTGTCTACTAAAAAAGTACTTGTCTCTCTTTCAAAGTCAAAGAACGATTCCCTGTTCGGCCGATGGATGGCCAGCCAGCGCAAAAAAATCCGGTCCGAGGCGGTTTCCCCAGTATGAGAACGGCGGTTCATGAACGGCGGAGGTATCGAGTCGTCCCTGCCATGCTGCCCCACCTGAGCGCCGGCATGGGGCGATCACTCATGCCCCACTCCACCGACCATTGGGGTCGCAGACCACCGGGGTCGTACCCGGAATCTTATACTTCTCGATGGGAAGCGTTGATACCGGAGACCTTACGACGGATGATCCCTCTTCAGTCAAGTCAGTTCGCGCATATTGACAGGCACATGGCGCCGTGGACGGTGCCAGTACCCTAAAAATGCGTCCATCAGACCCGCGGAACACCTTTCGTAATCGTAAGCGGTGGATTAATGGGGTACGGAGCGATGGGTTGACGGCGCAGGCAGGCTGTGGGATGATCCGCTTGGCAACTCGGAAATCCCCAACCAATCAATTCCCGGAGAAGCTGCTTGAATACGATCTTCACCGAACGACTGCGCGGTGGAATCATGCTTGGTTCCCTGAGTAAACTTGGCAATCTTCCCTTCCGCCGCCTATGCGTGGCATGCGGGGCTCAGGGTACTATCGGTGAGATGGCGATGGCACACAAGCTGCTGGATGAAACATCGCCTGAATATGCCTTGCTGCGTCGGCATCCCAGCGAGACATTCTTCGGTATTCAGTTGGTGGGCGGCAAACCGGAAACGATGGCAGAGGCGGCACGAAAGGCTGCCGCCACCGGACCTGATTTCATCGATCTAAACATGGCATGCCCCATCGAGCAGGTGACCAGCCGCGGCGGAGGCGCTCAATTGCTGCGCAAGACCGGCAAGGCGCGACGGATAATCACCGCGGTCAGAAGCGCCGTGACGATCCCGTTGACGGTCAAGATACGCAGCGGCTGGACGCGCGAACATCCGAACGCGGTGGAAATGGCGAGGATCGCCGCTGGTGAAGGCGCCGATGCGGTCATGCTGCATGCCCGCTCCCGTTGCCAGCGGTATCGCGGACCGGCGGATTGGGATATTGTCGCCCGGGTGGTCGAAGCGGTCTCCATTCCGGTAGTGGGTAGCGGCGACTTGTTCCACCATTTCGAAGTGACCAGCCGCATGAGGGAGTCCGGATGCAGCGCCGTGATCATCGGTCGGGGGGCGCTCATCAAGCCATGGATCTTCAAAGAGATCATCGGCGGGGCCATCCTGGATCCCACCGCCGAAGAGCGTATGACATTGCTGCGCAAGCTGGCGGTCTTCACTGTCGAGCATTTCGGAGATGATGAATTCGGTCTTCGCCGGGCACGACGGTTCCTTGCCGACCAGCTTGATTTTTTGACTCGATATCTACCCTCAGGCCTGTTGGAGGAGCCACAACGCCTTCAGCATCGCGGCCAGCCGGTCGAATTCCGCTCGCCCCTGGAAGCGCTGCTGGGGGACAGGGGGCGGTGCGATGAACTGCTGGAACATATGCTGGACGACATCCCTGCCGCACAGCACACCTTTCCCGCCTGACACCGCCGGCGTTCTTCACAAGAGCTGAATATCTTGACAGAGGCAATTTACTGGCTGTATGTAAAGGTTGAACGTGAAAATGAGCCAGAAAAAAAAGAAGGGAGTAGGGTATGGGAAAAACTGTGCTTGTCTTCGTCATGACTGTCACGATCGTCGCCGGGGCGGGACTCGCCGCCTACCAGGTGGGGGATCACATCAATGATTTCTCGCTGCTCGATGCCTCCGGCAACCAGGTATCCTTGTACGACTTCCAGAATCGGGTGATCTTTCTCGATTTCTGGACAGATGGGTGAGGCCCTTGCGGAGGGGAGGCTCCCCTCATTGAGAACATCTACCAGGACTATTTTGATTCAGGCGGCATGGTGCTGGGTATCGGCGTCGGCGCCACGGTGAGTGAATGTTATACCTGGGCCACTCAATACGGGTTGACACACCCGGTGTTGTCCGATGAGAACAGCGTCGTCTTCAACCTGTTCTCCACCGGTTACGCGCCTCAATTCGCAGTCATCGACGGATACATGGATCTTCGCTACACGGTTGACACGTTCGACGAGCAGGCCGTGCGGACGCAGATAAATCTCAACCTGCCGACCATATTCCTGTTCTTCCACGACGGCATGCCGGATACCGAAGAAACCTTCGTTCCGTATCACATGGTCACCGGACTGGTCTCACCGGCGGCGGTTTCACCCGGCTTCCCCGTAATTTTCTGGAACACCACGGGGACCCCCCCCTTCACGCCTGTCGAGATGACGATTGAGACACGTGACCTGTATGGTGGTGAGATCCCCGCTCAACCGCTCGACACGGAAGTGTATTATTATTTATACGCTCAAAACCAAGAGGCCAGGACAACGATCCATCCACCGCTGGCACCGGTCGATCTGCTGAGTTTCCGGGTCGGTATCGACGTGACGCCGCCGATCATCGATCACAATCCCTACGATTTCTTTCCCATAGAACTCTGGCCCATGGAACTGGAGGCGCGGGTCACCGACAACCTGGGCGTTGACCAGGTGTCGATCGAATACCGTGTCAACGGTGGAGCGGTCCAGTCCACGCCGATGATCGATGAAGGCGATGATGTATACAGCGCAGTCATCGACTCGGTGGTGGCAGTCGGCGATCTCCTTGAATACCGGATCGTCGCCGATGATGCGGCCGGGGTGCCCAACCAGGCGGCTGCACCACCCAGCGGCTATTTCGAGGTGGACATAGGCAACCGCATTGGAGCGCTGGTATTCGATCCGGATCCCAATCATTCGAGCGGTCCGAACCTGCAGAGCTATCTTGCCTTCCATGGCCTTACTACCGATTACTCCGTCACCCTTCAGGACGATCTGATTCGATACTGGAGCGTGTTCATTTGTCTTGGCATTTTTTCAGACAATCACGTTCTGAGCCAACAGGAGGGCGCACTACTGGCGGAGTTCCTCGATCGGGGAGGCTGCGTTTACATGGAAGGCGGCGATACCTGGTATTATGATCCCCCGACTGCCGCGCATGATTATTTCGGTATCACCGGCGCTGCCGACGGCGCCAGTGATACCGGTCCGGTCTCCGGAGTAACCGGCACCTTCACCGAGGGAATGACCTTCAACTATGGCGGCGAGAACAACTGGATGGACCATCTCACGCCCTCCGGTGGAGCCTTCGCCGTCATTAACAACCTCAGTCCCGCCTACACCAATGCCGTTGCCAACAATGCCTGCTCCTACAGAACGGTCGGCGCGAGCTTTGAACTGAACGGACTGGTGGACGGTTCCGGTCCCAGTACCAAGGAAGAGCTGGTGAGCCGCATCCTCCAGTTCTTCGGCTTGCTGTATGTCACCCCCACGCCCTACCACTCTCCCGCGCCCCCCACCGAAACCCCAACACCCACTCCGTATCGCAGCCCCACTCCAACCATGACACCTACCGTCACGCGAACGCCGACACCCCCTTCACCAACGATCACGCCCACCACCCCGCCCGACACACCGACCGCCGTGCCCCCCACCATTTCCCCCACCACGGTTCCCACACTTCCCACTGGCGGTCCCTTCCTGGCGCTGCAGCTCAACCAACAATCGTTCCAGCCTGGCGACCGCTTCCTGCTGGAACTGGATCTGGAGAACTGGTCCGCCACCGTGGTATGTGAGGAATACATAATCCTCGATGCGTTCGGCGTTTATTTCTTCTGGCCGGATTGGTCCGGCGATCTCGATTTTCTCCTGATCACCTGCAATGCACCTTCGCATGAAACCGCGATCATTCTTGACTTCTTATGGCCGTCTGGGGCGGGCACTGCTCAGAACCTGGCCTTCTGGGCAGCCTTACTGCGTCCGGGGACAACTGAAGTATTTGACATCGACAACGTTTCCTTCGATTATTACGAATAGGGATGCGTCCCCACGCGCATGCGGATTGCAGCACATTCCACAAGGGTGTCCAGCCCGATGGTGTACCGCCGATCAGGATTCGATGCGGCGGCGGCTCCTGCGGCCTGGAAACAATTTTCGAACCTTCGCAAAGGAGTTTGAATGAGAACCAGATCAGTCGTGGCGCTGCTTGGTTTATATCTGCTCATGGGCCGCGCCCAGGCAGTCTACCAGGTCGGCGACCACATCAATGACTTCACTCTCTTCGATGCAGATGGGAAACAGGTTTCGCTGTTCGACTACCAAAACCTCGTCATCGCCATCACATTCTGGACACCCTCCTGAGGCAGTTGCCGAGAGGAGGCTCCTCTCATCGAGCAAATCTATCGGGATTATGCTGCCCAAGGCTTGATGGTGCTGTCCATCGGCACCAACCAAAATCAGACCACCTGCGCAACCTGGCGTGCTCAATATGGGATCACCCATCCTGTATTGTCCGATCCCAACGGCAGCGTGTACGGTCTGTTCGGCAACGGTTACGTGCCCTACAACACCATCATCGATTCTTATGACATCCTGCGCTATACGGCATCAGGCTTTAACGAATCAGTCGTCCGGAGCACCATCACCGCGAATCTGCCGGACGTGTTCTTGATCATCCACGAGGAACTCAATGACACGGAAGACACGATGAATCCCTACCCCATCGAGGCGGATATCGTGCAACCCTCCAACATCACCGGCTCACCGGTCATTTATTACTCGACCACAGGCGCCGCGCCGTTCGATCAGGTCCCCATGACAATGGTGAATCGCGACATGTACACGGGCTCCATTCCGGCCCAGGAATCCGGCACCACGATGTCTTATTACCTTCACGCCGCCAACGATGAGGGACGGTCCGTCGTACGTCCCTTCACGGCACCCGCCGCCCTTTACTCGTTCTATATCGGACCTGACAGCATCTATCCCGTCATTGTGCACACCCCGATACCGTATTACGCAACGGTTCTATGGCCCCTGGAACTGGAAGCGGTGGTGACGGATAACATCGGGATCGATTCCGTGGAGATCGAGTATCGCATCAACGGCGGCTCTCTCTCCACAGTTTCCATGGGATCGGTTTCCGGCGATCTATACAGCGGCTCTATTTCCGATCCGGTCAACCCCGGCGATCTCCTGGAATACAGGATCATCGCCACCGACTCATCCTCAAACCAGAACCAGACCTTCTGCCCGATTGCCGGGTATCATGAAGTGGATCTAGTGGAGCGGATCAGCGTGTATCTCCTCGACCTTGATACGAACAATTCAAGTGCGCCGGCCATTGAAGGCATACTTCAGGACATCGGGGTGACAGCGGTGTACGGCACATCCCCAGACCTCAACATGGCTGGATTCGAGAGCGTATTCGTGTTCCTGGGGGTGTATTCCTCAAATCACCAGCTTACCACCCAGGAAGGCACTCTCCTGGCCGATTTTCTTGCTGCCGGCGGCAGGATTTACATGGAAGGCGGCGATACCTGGTTCTTCGACCCGGAGACACCAGTGCACCCTTACTTCCATATCACCGGCACCAGTGACGGCAACGGTGACATCGGGCCAGTCAACGGCGTGGCAGGCACCTGGACCGAAGGCATGAGTTTTAGCTACAATGGTGAGAACGACTGGATGGATCATCTCTCGCCCCAAACCGGCGCCGTCACCATCCTGCGGAACGGCAATCCGGTGTATGACAACGCCATCGCCTATACCGATGGTTCGTACAAAACGATCGGAGCCAGCTTCGAACTGGCCGGACTGGTGAACGGCGGCGGTATCAGCAACAAACAAGAATTGGTGAGCCGCTACCTGGTGTATTTCGGTATCCTTGAACCGACCGTCACGCCGACACCCACCGACACACCCGTATACACCCCCACTCCGACGCCGACCGACTCGCCGGTTCCCACCGATACGCCAGTACCCCCCACCATCACGGCCACGCCAGCCGAGACCCCAGTACCGACCCCCACAGTAGTCGTCGGCGGTCCGTACATCGACCTGATCCTCAACCAGACCACCTTCTATCCCAACGACCCGTTTCTCCTGCAAACGCACATCACCAACGGTGACACCGCAATCGATGCCGATGAATACATCATCCTCGACGTGTACGCCATCTACTTCTTCTGGCCAGGCTGGACGGAAGATCTGGATCTTCGCACCATCTCCATACCGGCCCAGTCATCAAACTTCGTCGACATCCTGGAATTCACCTGGCCGGAAGGAGCCGGTGAGGCCGGTGGATTGAAGTTCTGGGCGGCACTGCTGGTCCCCGGCACGACAGACTTGTACGACTATACCTACATCGAGTTCGGGTACGGCATGAATTAATCGCCGACTGCTTTTACAACCATCACAGCCGCCTTCGGGGCGGCTTTTTTTACCACCCGGTGGCAGCACCATCGCTCCGAACGCGCTCACCTTCTCCCGAACCAACGGGCCGCGCCGCCAACGATGGGGACGAACAGCACAGAACTGATCATGCCGATGGTACCGGCCTGCGGCACGGCACTCTTGCCCCAGAGAAGGAAAAGCAGCAGGCAGACCGTCAATCCACCGGCGGCGCCAGCCCAGGCGCCGGTCTTGTCGAGACGGGTGCTGAACAATCCCCACAGGAAGGGGCCGAGAAATACCGATGCGATGGCGCCCCAGGAAATGGCAAGAATGGTGACGATGACGGCCGGTTTGAGGAAAGCCAGTCCAAGGGAAACAAGGATGAAGAGAAGGCTGGAAAGACGCATGAGCCGGGTGAGGGCGCGATCGGAAGCGGCGGGTTTGATGAAACCCGCATACAGATCCTTGGTGATGGCGGAACTCGAGATCAACACCAGCGCCGCCAGGGTGGACATGGATGCGGACAGGATGAGCAGCAGGATGATCACCGAGAGAGCCGGATGAATGACGGTGGTGAGGAGTTCAGGCATCAATGCGTCGAAATTCGGCACGAGTTTGCCGGCCACGTTCGTGAAGATGTGCGGGTGGCTGTCTGCGGTGATAAAAATCCTGGTCAGGGCACCGGTGAAGTACGCGGTGCCTGAAACCAGGATCGCGAAGAAGGTGCTGGCGAACATACCGATTTTGACCGCCCGTGCATCCCGCACCGCATAGAACTTCTGGACCAATTGGGGCATGGCGAGCGGCGCCACGCTGGTGAGAAAGACCAAGGAGACCAGCGGCCACCATCCCGGGGGACCGACAATCCTGGTCAGGCGAGGATCGATTCGGTGAAGCGCGGTCACTATGCCATCGAGACCGCCGCCCTTGTGAATCGTACTGGCGAGGAGGATCACCACGCCGACCGACATGATCACACCGAAGATCACATCCAGCAGCGCCATCGAGCGATAACCGCCCAGCACCAGGTAGACAGCCGTGAAAACCGCCATGAACAGCAGCATGAATGCATAGGGCAGATGGAAGGTCGACGTGAACAGGTAGCTCAATCCCATGAATACGGCGGCGGAATAGGGGATGAAGAAAATGAAGATGGCGAGGGATGTGAACAGTTTCAGGCCGGGACTATGATACCTCGCCTCGAGGAACTCCGGCATGGTGTGCACATTGTACTGGACCGCCTGATCCTTGATCCGCCGGCCCAGCAGGCGCCAGACAAGGAAAACACCGACAATCGCGTTGCCGGCCGCTATCCACAACCCTGACATGCCGAATCCCCACCCAATTTTCCCCGCGAATCCGATAAAAAGAACCGCCGAGAAATACGCGGTGCCATACGAAAATGCCGTCATCCAAGGACCGATACCCCGCCCGCCAAGCATGAAATCCACGAATGATTTTGTGTGGCGCGAGCCATATATGCCCACTCCGATAACTATCAACGCATAGACTGCGACAACGATGTAACGTGCTGTCATCTTCGATCCTTTCTGCAGAATGCTTGAGCACGTATATATCGAGCGCGCGGCCAAGAGTCAACGATCGGGTGGCGGCAGCTCGCGATGGCGGCCGGCGTCCGGATCGTTCATCCTCCGTGTCTTCGTGCGCGGAGGAAGGGGGAGAATGACCAGATGATTCTTTCTGACCCGCCAAGGCCAGTGCGCGGGAGCAACACCGGACAAAGTGAGGAGGATTCTGCCGCTGTCGCCTGCCGTTTCGGCTGTCGTTACGCGATGCCGTCACCTCGTGTACGGCTCGTGTGTCACCGGATCCGCAGGCCCCGAACCGGTTGGCCGGAACCGCTGGTTGGCATGCCGCTTACTCCCGGTAGGAAAAGGTCACATCGCCGATATCACCGATTACGAACGAGAAGGAGGCATCCAGCACCGCTCCCCAGAACATGAAGTTGTCCGCAGCGCCCACTCCGCTTGGCCAGTTGAACGGTCCGATCACTTCGTAGTCATGCTCTCCGGCATACAGGTTGATGTGGGTTGAATCGAGGTATGGCGGGAAATGCGCCCAGCTCGGCCAGAACCAGTATTCACCGACGCCGACATCGAGAAATACCACCAGCAGTACATCGTTCATGGTGGAACCGTCGTTGTGGGTGATGGCGGTGAGCCAGCAGGGATCACCGGGCAGGAAGATCCGTTGCGGCATGAACAGTGTGACGCCCAAACCCACCGACGGGCCGGGGCTTGGACTGGGGGTTGCCATCGGATCGATGGTCGGAGTCACGGTCGGCTCCGGGCTGGGAGTGATATCGGGAGTCGGGCTCACCGTGGGGGTCGGTGTCACCGGCGGTACGGCATGCGCACCCCAGGAGGCCTCCTGCAGTGCCTGGAAGCAGGTCAGGTCATCCAACCGAGCATATATCATGCGTTGAATCGATCCCGGTCCACCCTGGCCGGCGAACTGGTACCAGTTGATCGCATACACTTCGTACTCCGCCGAACCGACATCATCCGGCGAGTTCCACCAGCCGTCATCCGTCACATTCAGGAGTGAGGTGGGCGGTGTGAACCTGGAAAAATCACGGTAATCGTTCCTGGTGGCCGGCTCGCCGTTGCCGTCATGCCAGGCCAGTGCATCCAGTACCCGGCCGGTATAATCGCGCAGGACGCACTGATCCTCTTCGGCTGAAAAATCCGGGTAGGCGCGGGAATAGATCTCCAGACCGTAGGCTTGCTCAACAACCTGCTCAGCGCCGCGCGGACCGACGAAGTGGATGACCGCCAGTTCACCAGGCGCCAGCACCGCCGGCTGCTGCACGAAAGGCATGTCGTAAAGGTCAAAGTCGCTCAGAATCATATTCCGCAAGTCTATCGGGGTGTCATCCATGTTATACAGCTCGACCATATCGCCCTGTGTGCCGTCCGTTTGGATATCCGGCTTGACTTCTGTGATCAGGATTCTGCCGGTCTCACCGGTCAGATCCAGTACCGCCGAGAATGGCTTGATATTGTAGCCCGACATTTGGATTTCCACGCTGTCCAGGCCCACGGCCGCATCCAGGAGGGCTTCACCCTTGGTGCCCAGCACCAGAACCACCGGATCCATGTCCGGCGGGTGGACCACCACCTTGGCGTTGACCGCGCGCCAGTTCTCCGCGGTGCGCGCCGAAATGTACAGGTCGGTGTTGGTGGGAGAGTAAGAGAACCCCCAGGCAGGCGGATCCGGCTTGATGGTTCGATACCTGGTGTCGGGAGTGCCGAACTCGAGAAACATGTTGAATTCCATCTCGATAATGGCCGGATACTGAAACAGGTGCTCCTGCATGTAGAACTTGCCGGCCAGATAGGCCTGTGCGACCACCGACAGGTCATCGTAGGCCAACCCTCGATACATACCGCGATCCATCCAGTTGTTGAACGTGGTGTGCGTGTTGTAGGTGGGACCACACATGGCCACCGCGCCCTTGATGGAGGTCGATGAACCGAGCTGCAGCCAGCTTTCGCCGAAGCATCGCGTGGAACTGTAGGAGAAGTTCGCCACGCCGCAACCGATGCTGGTGATGATCAACGGCTTGTTCAAATTGTTCAAGCTGTCTACGTCCGAAACATCGAAATCATAGACATGCATTGGGTTCCAGCCCGTCGTCCAGCCTTCGCCGCGATAATTCACGATCGATACACCGGAGTTGATATGGCTCATGATGGTGTTCTTGGTATTCCAGTTCCAATTATAATCCTCGTGGGTCGTGGAGTAATTGTGCACCCGTCGCAGCCGCTCCGCCACCTGCTGCTTGACCACCCGCTGGCTCTCATAGAGGTTCGAACAACTCATTTGTGCCGTTTCGTAATAATCATCCACCATGTTCGGCGTGACTTCCCAGTACAGCGTTCTGGCCATCATGGTCTGCAATTGCGACGTGGTTCGGGAAGGCAGGCGCGCCAGGAACACGTCCGGCACGAAATCATCGCCATCCAGCCGCGCGTAGTAAAATTCGTCCGTGATACTGCCGGAATAGGTCTGACCGTTCCACTGGTAATAGAATGAGCTGCTGGTAATGGGCACATCCGACTCATCTCCCACCAGCAGGACATAGGTCGGCCGCTCATCGCTCCAGTATTCGTTGTGAATGCTCTGCTGCAGGGTGTAGGCGGAAGTTCCGCTGCTGATGGTCATGACATTGACGATGTAACCCTCCGTCTCCTTCCATTCCACCCAATCCTGAAGATAGGGCACGGTATCACTGCGGGCCACCACAAGGTAATGCTCCTCGCCTTCCCGATCGATGGCGGGCGGCTGGTAATTGGCCACCACCGAGCGGTACAACTGATCCCAGGTTGGCGATAGCGGGCACGCGGCGCCGCTCATGACATTGACCGCCGACGGGGGACCGGCCGTGATGGTAATCTCGGCGCTTTCGATCAACTCCAGGCGGTTTCCGGCAGGAAAATACCGCACCGGGAAATAGGCGATCGTGGCGATCCGCAGGTCTCGCATGATCTGTGGCGTTCCCACTTGAATCAGCTCTGCGGGGAATGCGCCGGCACTCTCATAGAACTCGGCGGCACGCTGCCGCACCTCCGTCACGTCACTCGGTTCGCACTCCTGCGAAGGCAATATCGGAGCGCTCAACCGGATGGTACGGACGGACAGGGGATGCACGGATACCAGAGGCTCCCGATCCCTGGAAATTTGGAAAGTGCGGGCGATGAACGGCAGCATGGGTTCTCCCGCCGGCAAATTGAGCCCGCCCTCGGGCACCTCCACAAGCGTGTAGTTCTGATCGCCGACCACTTTCTCGGAAATAATGAAATCCTGGATGTCCACCCTGATCCGTACGGCGCCCTCGATATTGTTCTCCAGTATCGTCAGTGTATAGCCTTTTTCCCTGTCCTGGCGCATCAGTTCCGTCTCCTCGGCGAACACCGGGATGAACGTCACCATGATCATTAAATATACAGCCGCATGAATCCATGCAGATTTCATCATTTCCTCCTCACTGGCATCTTAAGTAGCTGGCGCAGCATCGTATCACCTCGCATCTGGGCCTCTGATTCCCCACTTCATCCTCATAGCACATCGTCCTCTTCAAAGCAAAATGCGTGCCATTGTCCCGACGCCCGTTCGCTGAAACGTGGTTGCAAAGCCGGAGATCCAACCAGGGCGGCTGAACCCGGACATCCCATCACATCACGATTGACTCCATTGTAATCGAGTCTCGCACCGGTATGATTGTGCATCTCATCACGTGCCAATCATGGCCAATCGGTTCGATACCTCAATGAGTGGGAGCGGCAGCCACCACCAGTGGACAGTGTCCGGGGAACCGATTGGACCCAGTGATGGTCACTCCGGCGGCATTCTGCAGATCAATCACCCCACCCGAATTCCCAGATGGAGGAAGCACCCACCAGGTGCGTCACGTTCACATCGGTCATGGCCGCTATCCAGCGAACGCCGGCCATGCTGCCGACGCCTTCCGGCCACTGGAACCGATCCAATACCTGCACCGCCGTCTCACCGGGCGCGAGATCGATCATGTAGTAATCATACTCGGTGAAATTCGGTGCGAAATAATACATGCCGTAGACATCCAACAGGACAAAGAGCGGTACCCCGGTATACAGGCTGGTGCCTGGATTACAAAGATACACGCGACACTCGCACTCATCACCGGTGTGATAATACTCAGAGGGCATCCACAGCCGCACGCCCAGTTCCCCACAGGTCGGCGTAAACGTGGGTGGAACTTCACTGGGAGTAGGCGGTACGCTGGTGGGGGTCGGCGGTTCCGGAGTGAACGTGGCGGGCGGCTCGGTAGGAGTGCGCGACGGCGTCGGGCTCGCAGTGGGCCGCAGTGTCGGGGTCGTGGTTGGAGTCCTGGAAGGGGAAGGAGTCGCCGGACTACCGGAGGCGAATCCAGTGGCTGCCTGGTAACTGACGTGGGTGGCCCAGTTCATGTCGGAATTCTCGTACACCCATGCCACCACGCCCATGTTCGCATAATTCCAATCACCGGAAACCGTGAATGTCTTGGTGATCTCAACGGATTGACCGGACGACAGGCTGAAGGCTTCACCATTGTATGGAGTCAGCAACTGCCTCGCGAACCGCTGGTAGCGACGGCTCGAATAGGTAAGATCCTCGAACGCCACCATCATGAATCGCCCCGTCACCGATGAAGACGCCGTGATGTGCGCCGTGAACACGCCCTCGGCATCCTCAGTCACGGTGATCTGCAGCGGCGACGCCACACCCGTTCGGGCGTTGTAATTCGATACCAGATCACTCAACGCGCAGGGCCAGATGTCCGTCAATCCATCGGCGGTAACCGTGGGATATCCCTCCGGATCATAATAGTTGAACCGATTCACCCCGCCTGGAACCGCTGAACCACCGTTACACTGGTAGGAAATCACCGCAATCTGATCGGTGCTGTAGCTGTTCAAAAAATCATTGATCGCGACCGCGACCGGCGGACAACTGCTTCACCCATCGATTGAGAAATGCTCGAACAACACCGTACGCTGATAGCGATCCTCCGCCACCACCATGCCTGCCGTCACCAGAAACACCAGCGCCATCGATCCACACGTCCTCAGATTACCACGCATCATGCCTCTCCTTTCAATACTTCCTTACATCCCAATACCATACTCGCCCTACTCCGCCGTCACTCCACACGAGGCGCAGACCCACTTCGGATACACTCTGGATCCCACCTCTGCCTGCCCTCCACGGGTAAAGGTTGACAGCCAAAACTTTCTACCGCACCAAGAAACAAAAATCAAGCATACCCGATCACACATCCACCGGCTATTATTGGGAGATGTGGTACGTAAATCTGGCGTATGCAGCACAAGGGCAACAACTCCGACCACGCAGCAGATCACCCGTCAAAATCGTCGAATCGACTCGGTTGAATCACATATATCCGCCGTAACGCATTGAGTGGCAACGTATTTCAGCCAAGAGTAGTAGATTCCTGGTACGACCTCGGTGGAAACATGCACTCGTCACCTTCGCTCCGTGCATCCTGTCACCATTATAGTGAACATGGTATCGATAGTTTCCTGCGCTCTTAAGCCGCAGATACTCCTGGCGGTGAATGGGCGATCACCATTCCCCCCCCCGTCCACACCACCCGGAACCTGGCCGGTCACCCTCCACCAACCGACTTCTCTCGTTTCCCCTATTTCCCGGAAATTCACCAGGAGCCGGACACAACCGCGCTTCGTAAGAAAACAAGCAGCACGTCCGCATACAAAACGAATATCGGTCGTTTTATATACACTCTGCCAATCATGCGCAATTACACGAAGAAACACGGAAGCTGACGACAGAGCCCGGATCGCGGCGAACGGAGTGATGGGCGATCGAGATTCCCTGGTTCGATTTCACTGATTTCCACAAGCCGCGATGGCCGCCGTGGAGGTCGGAACAGTCTGAGCTTTTCAGGTTGCGACACCGCACCGCAACCCCGCCACGTCTTCCATGCCGGGCCCGCCAGATACGCCGGCATTGGAAGTTGGGAACCCATTGACCGCGAGGGTTCCCAGCGCGGCGCTTGTCAAGGCGCCGGGGAAAGTGTTATGTGTTACAGGGTTTGCTGGAATCATTGTTCACGCTTTCAACCTCCACCACTGAAATGAGAGTTGAGAAGGGACATGCACAGCCATGTGAGCGACAGAATCCGGTCACGCCGCTCCGGCGGCTGCCGGTTGATCGGGGCGATACGGGTATGCCGCCCATCCGGTCCCGAATGAAGCGCATCATCGTCAACGCCGATGATTTCGGCATGGATGCGTCCGTCAATCAGGGTGTCATTGAAGCATTCACCAATGGAATCCTGACATCTACGTCCATGATGTCAAACATGCCCGGATTCGAACATGCCTGCCGGGTGGCGAGTGGCCTGCCGGACCTGGATATGGGATTGCACCTGAATCTGGCGCGGGGCAAGCCACTGTCTCACGCGCGCGCCGTGCCATCCCTGGTGGGTCACGCCGGCTTCTTTCATGACCGGCTGGAGGTATTGGCTTACAAGCTACTTACTCATCGGTTCAACCTGACGGAGGTTCGGGATGAGTGGCGGCGGCAGATCGAACGGATTCTGTCAGCCGGATTTCAGCCGACGCACATCGACAGTGAAAAGCACCTGCATTGTTTTCCCGAGTTATTCGAACTTACTCTCCATCTGGCCCGAGAGTTCGCCATTCCCTTTGTACGGGTGCCACGCGAGTTGTCACTCCGCGCCGGCAAGGAACCGCTGCAAGCGCTCAAGGCGGTGGTAGCCGCGTTCCTGAGCCGGCACGCCAGGGCGGAACTGGCTGCGGCGGGGCTCCCGCAGCCGCCTTGTTTTTTCGGCATCAACTTGACCCGGCAACTCAACACGCATTCCCTCAAACAAGCGCTCTCGGCTGCTCCCGGTGACCGAGTGACGGAAATCATGGTTCATCCGGGCACTCCGCTCCCCACCGGCGGTTCCTTCAGCGGCAACGGCCGCCTCTTTATCGAAGCGGTCCGTCATATACAATTGCAGGCTCTCGTGGATGACGAGGTCAGGCAGACAGCATTCGGCCTGGGGATACGATTCATCTCCTTTCGCGCATTGTCACCCTCGACAGACTCGTGAACCAGTCCATCCGGAACCCCACCGTCGCACCTGGTTCGGCAGGGATCATGATCGTGATCACCAGAGCAATCCAGCGGGACGGGGACGCACCGGCGTTGGTTTTTTTATCCGTTGGTACCCTTCTGCGGGGCTGACTGAAGCCGGGATTAACACTTGGCATGAGAGGGACGCGGAGTTAGTATTTCCTGATACGGTCCAAACAGGCCGCGTTGCTTTTGGTGACGGGTACCAGGCATAAACCAGTTCCCAGGAGGTCTGTATGAAACAGCCAGATCCCAGCCGCTTGCTGACGACCGCGCGGATCACCTTCCCTCTTATCGGTCTGTATGATGCGCCGGAACCGAAACTATTCTCTCCCATTGTTGAAGCGGAAACAAACAAGCATATCTGTGTGTTCGCCTATTTCCAGGAATGGCTGAAGGGCATCACTCTCCATATCACTGCGGAAAATTACGGCTGCGGTGGGAGCGGCTATTGGTTGTGCAGCCAGGTCACTCGTTCGCGAGAAGCATTTCTCTCCTTCCTGGTTGACACCGAGGGCTTGAAAGCCTCCCGGGAGCTGATGGGGGAATGGATCGATGCGATCCAGCCGTATCGCATCGAACATGGCCACTTGTTGTTGGGTCCGCTTCATCCCGAGCTATATCAGTATCTTAAGAGTATCACCTTCTACGTGAACCCGGATCAGCTTGGTCTCCTCATGTTGGGTGCCCAGTATCACGCCGCACCCGGGGATCCGACGCCGGTGATCGCGCCCTTCGGTTCCGGCTGCAGCATGCTGGCACCTTTGTTCGATGACTACGATGTCCCGCAGGCGCTGGTGGGCGCTATGGACATAGCCATGCGCCAGTATCTGCCACCGGACATTCTCGCCTTCACCACCACCCGGCCGATGTTTGAACGCCTGTGCTCGCTCGACGAAAAGAGTTTCCTGTACAAGCCGTTCTGGCGCAATCTTTTGAAAGCTCGTGGACAGGTCTGATCACGGATTCGGCATGGATTCGGCATGGATTCGGCATGGATTTGGTCGCACCGGCCATCCCAATCCCGATTAACCGCTTCTTTCGGCCAAAGCGATGAAACGGAAGCTCGCCATGACACACCCGAACGATGAGAAACCAAGCCTGATCCACAGCCTGTCCCAGGGCGATTTCGGCATGCCCCCCGGGTTGTTCACTGCGGCCGAGGCTGACCTGCGGCGGCTCCTGGCAAGACTCCACCAGCTCCAGCCGCTGGCGGCCGATGAGTTCGCCGGCGAGCGCGCCACGCAACTCGCCATGGTCAACGACCGTATCGTACCGCGATTGTTCGGCACATCCGGTCTCCGCGCCAGGGTAGCAGTGGAACAGCCTCATCTTGATTTCATCGCAGCCTTTGTCCGCGGGAATACGTTGACTCCGCTCATGGCCTATGCGC
>JAFGDC010000522.1 GCA_016932295.1 candidate division CSSED10-310 bacterium | reverse complement strand
TTTTACCGAGGCGTACGGGCGGTCTTGGTGCGTCTCCGCCGCACCCGCAGGACATGAAACAGCCGTCAATGGTTCTGGCGACTCCGACGCCGCCGGACATCAGCGCCTTCGGCGTAAGGAGCATCTCCGCCTATCTCAAAGCGCACAATTGTCACGTTCGGTGCGTGTACCTGCCAGGCGGCATCGAGGAACTGAGTGTCCACAAAGAATATGTATACCACTATCCGGAACAGACGATACAGGATTTCCTCGACCTGTGTTCCGGGGTCGATCTGGTGGGGTTTTCGTTTCTTTCCTCGTACCGCGACCGCGCCCTGCAGCTTACGGAAGCGGTCCACCGAGCCGCCGGACCGCCCGTGGTATGGGGTGGCGTGCATGCTACCCTGCGTCCCGGGCAATCCCTGGCATCGGCTGATTACGTCTGCGTTGGAGAGGGAGAGGAGCCGCTCCACCAGTTATTGAACAATCTGGCCTATGGGAAGAGCGCCGAGGGAATCCCCGGCATCTGGATGCGGCTCGGGGAAGTCGTACAGCCAGCGGCCCAGCCACCCTTGCTGGAGAACCTCGATGCCCTGCCGTATATGGATTTTTCACTTGACGACCAACATATACTGGAACCCCGCAGCGGGCGCATCGTCCCCATGACCCGCGCGCTCCTGGCCAAGGCATTGCCACTCATGCCCTTTTTTCGCAACACTTCCATCACTGTATACCGGACCATGACCACCCGCGGCTGTCCCCATCGCTGTACCTATTGCGTCAACCACGCGCTGGCGGGTCTGTACGATATCGACCGTTACCTGCGGTGGCGCAGTCCTGAACATGTAATGGAAGAACTGACGCGAATCAATACTGAATATGACTTTATTAAGGGTGTTCACTTTTTCGATGATGTCTTCACCGCCATGCCGAAGCAGCAATTGGAGCGGTTTTGCGAATTGTACCGCACGCGGATCGGCCTGCCGTTTTACTGCCAGGTGAGCCCGCGGACCGTGAACAGACGCATGCTGGATCTGCTGTTAGAGTCGGGCATGGTCTTCATCGAAATGGGTATCCAGACAGGCTGCACGGCTACCCGGACACTCTACCGGAGACCGGAAACCAACAGACAGGTACTGACCGCCGGTGAGTTGTTCGCGGATTACCGGGGACGGTTGCTCACCACTCGCTACCATGTCATTCTGGATAATCCCTGGGAAACCCCCATGGAGACCAGGGAAACCCTCCTGCTTCTCACGAGTCTGCCGACACCGTTCGTGCTGTGCCTGTCGTCACTGACCCTGTATCCAGGTACCGAGCTCAACATTCTCGCAAAAGAACAGGGAATGCTCCGGGACGAAATCAGGGAAGTATACCGCAAGCCGTTTTACAAGCCCTTGCCGACCTATATCAACTTCCTGATTACCATCAGTGATATCCGGATCATCCCTCGGGGGTTGTTGCGCCTGATGGCGGCGCCCTGCATTGTAAGACGGTGGGGAGCCCGGCCGGCGACCATTATTCGGCTCTTGCTCCGATTGGTTGAAATAGGTAGATTGATCGGAAAAGGAGTAGATGCGGTGTTCAGGGGGGATTTCATGCGGATCAGGAGGTACATGACGCGAATCCATTGACTTTGCCGCATCGAGGCGCTATCTTGTCATTGAGATTCGTTAATTCCTAATGAGTTACAGGAGTGCAAAGGTGAATCCAAAAATACAGAAAAAGCTCTCCGGCAAGGCCGGATTGGTCAGTATGGCTTTAATCCTGTGCATGTGTGTGCTGCTTCCCATGGGCCGGGTCGCCGGGGAGACGCGCAATCAACCCCCGGACAAGCCATATGACCTTACTCCGTTGGGGTACCGCGTGGTCAATCATAATCCCACGGTGTGCTGGGGCGGCAGCGATCCGGACATGGATCCGGTGACCTTCAGCGTCGCCATCGGCACCAGTGCTGATCCCACCAATGTAGTGTGGACCGGATTGAGTAACTGTACTACCAATCTCGGGAACCTTGTGGACGGTCAATTCTACTACTGGCGAGTGCGCGGCTATGACGGACAGGTGTATGGTGCATGGTCCGATAATCAGACCTTTGGCATGAACGATGCGCCATCCACTCCCACCGTGATCTACCCCAACGGTGGTGAATGTCTCAAGGGCATCACGCTGCACACGCTGTTATGGAATGAATCCGCGAACGATGATCCCACCGATCCCGATGACAGCATTTCTTACACGCTCTACATCTCCAGCAACGGAGGCAGCACATGGGAGGGGATCTCCTACACCGAGAACCCCGGGTACTTCGAGTGGCAGTCGTACGGCATCACGAGCAATCAATGCATGTTCAGGGTGATCGCCGGGGATGGCAACGAAACGACCATGGACGCCTCCAACGGGGTATTTTCGATTGATTCCACCAAGCCTGAATCCAGTTGTTTCTGTTCGGCTTATGCAAATAATGAACCGGTAGCGGTCGGCTACACGGCTTCCGACACCGGCTGTGGATTGCAGGAAGTGCGGTTGTGGTACAAATTCGAAGCAGGTGCCTGGACCAATTCGGGCGAATACAGCGATCAGCCGTCTGGCACTTTGGAGTTCGATCCTCCCGTGGGTGAAGGCACCTATACGTTTTATACCGTCGCAAAGGATCTGGCGGGCAACCAGGAAGTTCCGCCCGCCGGCGGCGAGGCAACCGTCATCTACGATACCACTGATCCAACTTCCAGCACATCCTCTATCGCCTATACCAATGTGGTTCCGCTGGTGGTTGATTTCGTTGCGTATGACGAACTTTCAGGAGTCCTGCGCACCTGGCTCTGGTACAGGTACGAGGGCGGCTCATGGAACAACACCGGGTTGAACAAGACCGGATTGTCCGGATCGTTCAATTTTTCGCCGTCTTTCGGAGACGGTGAATATGAGTTCAAGAGCCTGTCGGAGGACAATGCCGGGAACAGCGAGTCCAAATCGCAACCGGACAGCGCTACCATCCTGGACCGGATTCGGCCCACATCCGCGGTGACACCAGTGCCGCAACCGTATACCAACCAGGCGACGGTGAGTATACCTTTCACCGCCCAGGATAGCCGCAGTGGGATTGAGGAGACCGTTCTCTGGCACCGGGTGAACGCGGGGGGGTGGGTGCCGACAAGCCTGGAGCCGATATCCGGGACTTCAGGTAGTTTCTCTTACACCTTCGGCAGCGATCAAGCGGTCTACTATTTTGCCACCCGCGCGCAGGATCGAGCCGGCAATCAGGAATTGACGCCCACCGGCGACGGGGATGCGGCGATCACGTATGATTACACCACCCCGGTCTCCGCGGCGACCTGTAACTTGTATGCCAACGCTTCGCCGGTTATAGTCAGTTTCACCGCCAGCGATAACCTGAGTGGAGTCGACGAGACCAACCTGTGGTTCAAATACGGCATAAACGGTACCTGGATACCTTCGGGGTTGACTGCCCAGTCGGGCACCAGCGGCTCCTTCCAGTTCACGCCCTACACACAGGGGACCTTCTACTTCGCCACCGTCTGTGAGGACATGTCAGGCAACAGCGAAGCCAATCCTCAGGGCAACGGTGATTGTTACTGTACCTATGACATCGGACCACCCACCTCGGAAGCGGATTGCGAGGCGTTCACCTCCAATGAGACCATCCCGGTCACCTGGTCGGCCAACGACGATGTCAGCGGGCTGGAACGCACCACGTTGTGGTACAAGTTTCAGGCCGGCGCCTGGACATCCTCGGGCATGTTCCAGACCGGTTCATCGGGAGAATTCGAATTCACTCCCGTCGGGCAGGGAACCTATTACTTCGCCACCGTGGCCAGGGATCGCGCCAGCAACGTCGAGGACACGCCCACCGGCAGCGGAGATTGTTCCACGGTCTATGACAGTCTTGGCCCGCAGTCTTCCGCCACCTGCAATCCGTTTCACACCGGTGGCTCCTTGCAGGTCTCCTGGACCGCCACCGACAACAGCACCCGTAACCGGGGCATCCAGCAGGTCGTACTCTGGTACAAATATACCGACGGCGGTACCTGGGGACCGGCGGGTTTACCAGCGCAAAGCGGCACCTCCGGCATCTTCATGTATACGCCGGTCCAGCAGGGACGCTACTATTTCGCCACCAAGGCATATGACACGGCGGGTAATGAAGAGGGCGATCCAACCGGGAGCGGCGATTGCTCCACCTTCTTTGATTCCGCCACCCCCACCGCGGCGATGGAAGCCCTTCCATCGGTCATCTACACCAATCTGTACCTTCTCGAGTATGAACTGTCAGATCCGGAGCCCAGCAGCGGCCTGGCCAGCGTCAGGATCTGGTATCGCAAGGATGCAGGAGCCTGGACGCAAGGCGTGCAGGATCTCACGCCGGATGGAGAGGTGGTGTTCGATTTCTCTCAGACCGGCGTAGAGGGATTCTACGAGTTCGAAGCCGTGGCCACCGATAGTGCCGGCAACGCGGAAACCAGGAACGGCATCCCGGAAGCGTATACGCTCAAGCAGACCGAACGCTTCGTGGATATCGAACTGGATTCCTCCAGCACCGCCATCCATCCCGGCGCTGTACTCACCGTTGACGTAATGCTCAGCTCCAGTGTGCCGGATCCGACGGGACTCTGCGACGTGGCGGTCTACGTCGAGTACGATCCGGATTATTTCGAGGTGCCGGAACTGGTTGACCTGGTTCCGCTGCAGGACAACGGCACTGCATGGGAGGACCAGGCGGTCGATGCTCATTGGGATGACGACGGCATCGGCACCGATGCGGTCCAGTTCGAGAAACATGGCAGCATAGGAATGACGGTCACCCAATCGCTGACCATCTACCATCTCACCTTCGCCGTGAAGTGCGATGCGCCGGCCCTCGAAGCCCCCTTGAACACCATTGTCAATGTCATGGAACAATACATCATCGTGATCGCCTGCGGCGGCAATGACATCGAGGGCGATTACGAATTCCTCGATCTTACCACCAACGCCAATGGGCCGCCTACCGATCCCACCTTGAGCCAGGGCGCGATCGGCTGGGGAGACTGGACTAACGCCTCACCGCTGCTGTCCGCGCTGTCGGTCGATCCCCAGGGTGATGGTTATCGCGCCAGCTTCCGCCTCGATGGCGGCGCGTTCCAGCTCGGCAGCCTCGTCCCCAGCGGCACCGCCAGCACCTACCAGCCTTCCGGTTTGAGCGATGGACCGCATGTGTGGAGCGCCTACAGCAGCGATGCCTGTGAGGACAGTGACATCGTCTCCGCCAACGGCGGCGATGTCGCCTTCAGACTGGACACGCTGGCTCCCGGCGAACCCATCGGGTTGAGCGCCGCTCCTGACGGCTGGACCAACATCAACAGTTTCACCCTCACCTGGAACAACCCGGTGGATGCCAGCGGCATTGCCGGAGTGTATTACAAGCTTCAAACACCTCCCATCAATCCCACTGACGGCGTCTACACCGTTGGCAATGACATCGAGGTGCTCAACGGCATCAGCGCCGGCACTGACGGTGCCATCCCCGTATATATATGGCTGAAGGATGTCGCCGGCAACGCCGATCATCTCAATTCAAGCGATGTTGCGCTGTATCTTGATCGGGTTGTCCCGGAGGCGCACATTACATTGCCCGGTGACGGTCTGTGCACAGGGGCGCCCACCGTGCAGGTATCAGGCACCGCTTCCGATGCCCTGTCCGGAGTCGAGGCAATCGAAGTCAGTTCGGACAACGGCGGCACCTGGACTCCGGCAACCGGTGGCGAGGCCTGGGCGTACACCTGGACACCAACGGGTGAGGGAGACTTCCAACTGCTGGCACGGGTAACTGATGAAGCCGGCAACCAGGGATTGTCCACCAGTGTGGAGGTCACTATCGACCGCACCGCACCTGTGAGCGACATCACCGAACCTTCTGTCGGAGACTGCCTGAGCGGTTCGGTGACCATCACCGGCACCTCATCGGATCAGGGCTGTGGAGTGGAAAGCGTGCTGGTCAGCGTCGATGGCGGCGCCACCTACGCGACGGCGACCGGAACAGAAACCTGGTCCTACGTTTGGGCGGCTGGCGGCGAAGGAGAATATACCATCCTGGTCAAGGCGGTTGATCTCGCCGGCAACGAACAGGAATCGCCAGCCACTGTTACCGTGACCATCGATCAGACCGGTCCGGCCACCACCATCGAGGAGCCGGAAGACGGCGCCTGCCTGGCCGGGGGACTGGTGGAGATCAGCGGCACCGCGGACGACGGCGATGGTTGCGGCGTGACCGCCGTGTTCGTCTCCTTCGATGATGGCGCCACATGGGAACAGGCTGACGGCACGACCGAGTGGACCTATCAGTGGAATGCCGGGGAGGAAGGCACCTATACCATCAGCGTGGTCGCGGCGGATGCGGCTGACAATGCCGCCACTCCGGACACCATCACGGTGAACGTGGATCTGAAGTCGCCAACGATCTGGTTCGCAGGTTTCTGGGATGCGGTCATCTCCGAATCCAGCGGCGGCGCTATCATGCTGATGGCCTTCACTCCGGACACCGACATCGAGCGCATGGAAGTCTTCATGAATAATCAACCCACCGGCCTGACTCTGGTGGATGACGGCACCGCCGGCGACTGGAACGCGGGAGACGGATTGTTCACCCTGCTTCTGGAGGGTATCGGACCGGGTGCCCCCGCCGGACAGTATCCCCTTGCCATCAAGGCATATGACGCCTGCGGAAACGTCACCGACTGGCCGGCCCTCGTGGTGGAATAACACACTAATCCTAACCCATTTCCGACATACATATAGTAATGGGTGGCATCATTTTCACAATAGGATGCACAATGATTCGAGGTCAGATCGGATTGCGCCCGGTCACCGAGATGCACCCACCTGCTGTTTTCCAGGACGTGGAGGATCCCGCTGTACAACACCGCGGTAATGCCGCCATCTGGATTGAGATAATGACGACGCCCGGCATCCCCAGGGTGGATGAGTTCCGGGCCTGGATCCAGACCCAGATTGTCGATCACCTGGTCGACACCTGTCTCTTGGCAGCACCAGGGCCATAATAGGCAGTTCATGCTTCTTGCAGTCCGATGCCGCGGTTTAACCCGGGAGCGCACCATCGAAATCGTTTGTCGCCGGAACCATCACCGCCACTCCACCGATCCCGGCCGACGCCCCGTGGCACTGCCCCCTGACAAATTCAGCGGGAGGCATACACATCAAGTAAGTCATCACTTTCTCCCCCTCTCATGGCCACCTCCCCCGATATATTAGTACAGGTAACTCGAGAGTTTACGTGAGCTTAACAAAACTATGGATACCGTCAGGCAATTGCCAATTATTGGTACGACCCCATCAAGAAAAGGCAGCCGCCGGAACAGTCGTAACACATTGGGTAATAACGCTTCACAGAGATGATTACAGGATTCCGGGTACGACCCCTGCCCTCACGGCCCCTGCCCCCAAAAAGAGAACAACCGGAGCGCCGCGGAAACGGCACCCCGGTTGGCTGTGGATCAGAATCCGTCTAGCTGCGCCGCCTCATCAGGGCAATGACACAACTCAAGCCGAGCAGTAACAGTCCGGCGCTCCATGGTCCGGTGGCCGGCACCGGCGCGGGGGTGGGCGTGTCGGTGGGCGTCGGCGTCTCGGCCGGCGTCATGGTAGGCGGTTCCTGGGTTGGCGTCATGGTGGGCGTCGCGGTCGGTGACATGGTGGCGGTGGGCTGGTTGGTCATGGTCGGAGTGAGGGTGGCTGTCAGGGTGGGTGAGGGAGTTTCGGTGGGAGATCTGGTCGGCGTGCCGGTGGGTGACATGGTGGCTGTGGGTGAAGAAGTCGGCGTTCGGGTCGGCGTCCAGGTGGCGGTGGGAGTGAGGGTGGGAGAGAGCGTGGGCGACGCGGTCAGGGTGGGTGAAAGGGTGGGTGACTGAGAGGGGGTATACGTGGGAGTGCCCGTGGGTGAGGCGGTGGGGGTGGGAGTGAGTGTGGGTGACTGGGTGGGCGTCCAGGTGGGAGTTTGAGTTGGCGTCTGGGTGGGCGAGAAGGTGTTGGTGGGTGAGGCGGTGGGGCTCTCGGTGGGCGACGCCGTGGGAGTGAGTGTCGCCGTGGGGCTGTGGGTTGGACTGGGGGTGAGGGTGGGGCTGTAGGTCGCCGTCGGAGTCGGAGTGGGCACGTCCCCGTACACCTGGATGACGTCAATGGCCCAGTGTTCGTCGTCGTCCGCCACGTAATGCCATCGGACTTTCACGTTGGATTGGCCGTCCGCCCAGCTCGATATATCGTAATCCAGATATCCGATCTCGTTGCCGCCGGCGTAGCTGAATGTGGCTATGGTGTGCGGCCAGGTGGAACCTCCGTCCGTGCTGCCCTCCACCGTGCCGGTGGCATTCGGATCATAACCGGTCACCCACTGGTTGCGGCAGTTGAGATGCACGTTCACATACCCGGCACAGTTGAATGCGACGGAATGCAGTTCCTCGTCCTGCGGGTTGGACGAGTCATAGATGGCGATGGCGATGTAGTCGGACGTTCCCGTCCAGTAATAATCATATCGCCAATCAAGCCCGGCGGCATTGCTCACCACGTTCCAGCCGCTCGGGAATCCGCTTCCGGCCTGATCGTTGAAATCCTCGTAGAAGAACGCCGGGGTCAATACCTGCAATTCGTCGGAATTGTTAGCATAGCCGTCCTGGGCGTTCCAGCCACCGTCGGACACATCCGCGAACAGGTCGTAATAGCCTGTTTCCACTCCCGAGATGAGGTTGACATTGCTGACCGTCGCGGTATAGGAGCCCACGCCGTTGCGCGTGACACTGACGCCGTTCCCGTGGGTGGCTGCATCTGCCACGTACCATTCGTTGTTCACGTCGCTGCGGATCATGATGGTGATGCGGTAGGTCTCGACGGGATCATCATCGCCATCCGTGAAATCAACCATGAAATCCACGGTATCGCTGCCGATGTTGTAGACACTGCTCTCGGAAACGGAGGTGTTCCCCGCTCCAATCACCGGGGATACTCCCGGCGCGGTGTAGTTCACCGCCAGCACCGGATCGGGTTGGCCGTGGTTGTAGTTGTCCCAATACCACAGCGTCGATGCACCACCGGTGTAGTCGCAACCCCAGGCGAACCAGTCACCCGCCAGGGCGGCCTGAACATCGGCATCAGCCTGTGAGCCCAGATCATAGGTTTTCAGCCCGGAAGCCGATTCGGTACCAGATACATACAGGGTTCCGTCAGCGCAGTCAGGAAAAATGACGCTCTGGTTATTGTATGTACAGGCATTGGCCATGTGATGGAAATCGAAGGAAAAGGGTCCGGAACCGATCCATGATGCCATGTACACCACGGTCTGTACATCGGTGATCGTCACTCCGTTGCCGATGGAACTCAGATCGAACTCGGCGTGGGGCCGGAACTCGCCGTATGAGCTGTAATTGCCTACATACATGAAGTAGTGGACGGCATCGTTTTGACAGTACGACGAACAATGATTGGTGGTCAGATCGGATTGCGCCCGGTTGGTAATGGGCAGCCACTGCCCGTTTTCCAGGACATGCAAGGTCCCGCTGGATATCAGCGCGGTGATGCTGCCGTCCGGATTGAGATAATGCCGGCTCCTGGCATCCCTCATATGCACGAGTTCGCGATCCCGTTCCAGGCCCAGGCTGTCGATCACCTGCTCGATACCCGCTCCCTGCCCGGGCTTCACCTGAGCGGCAAAAGGCAGTTCGTGCTTCTTGCAGACCGGTGCCGCGGTTTTGCCAGGTATCACGCCGCCGAAATCGTTGGTCACCGGTGACATCAACGCGGCT
>JAFGDC010000521.1 GCA_016932295.1 candidate division CSSED10-310 bacterium | reverse complement strand
ATCAGCTCCATGTAGCCGCGTACGGCGGTCCCCTCGGAAGTGACCGGATCGATGTACACGAGGGCATGGTGAACTTCGCCGGATGCGGTCAGAACGGGTAGCCGATACTTCTGATAGACTCCGGTGGCAACACCCTCGTACCTGTCAAGGGCTTGTTCATGATCAGGACCGATCAGCCAGATCACGCCCTCGACAGCGGTCCGCTCGTCGGGAACCAGCGTGGCCACCCCCCGGTGACAGATGGTGAACCGCCACCCCTCGAGCAGACCCCGGTCCAGGCAGCGCGCGCCCGGACACCGTTGCGCCATCCGGGCAGTGTTCATATTGGAACCGTACGCGAAATACCAGCGCAGTTCCGGCATGCCATTCTCCATTGTTCCCCGCCACGGCAGGTGAACCCATTCATCATCGCGGGAAGCGCTCTTCCTAACCACGGGTGAATATGGTAATACAGATGAGCCCGCGGCGGCAAAGGAGCGAGCCATGGCTGAACAGGCAAACGAACAAGAATATTTCCGGCGGAAGCATCTCGACGAACTGGCGGCGGCCGGGATCGATCCGTATCCGACGAAGTTTGAACAAACCCATCGCTGCCTTGATTTCATCAAGGAATTCGATGAGCTGGCGCCGGGTGAGAACAACGCGTCGAGTGTTCGGCTGAGCGGTCGCATCATGGCGATCCGCGGCGCCGGAAGATTGATGTTCATGGATCTGCACGATGAGCAGGGCAAGGTTCAACTGATGATCTCGAAGGGCGCTGTCGGTGATGATGCCTTTTCCCGTCTGGGAGCGCTCGATGTCGGAGATCTCATCGGCGTCGCCGGCCAACCGCTGCGCTCGAAACGCGGCGAATTGAGCATCGCCGTGATGCATTGGGAACTGCTCGCCAAGTGCCTGCTGCCGCTGCCGGAGAAGTGGCACGGCTTGCGCGACACGGAAATACGCTACCGGCAGCGCTACCTGGATTTGCTCATGAATCCCGAGGTCAGGAAGCTGTTCCGCCTACGTTCCACGTTTATCAGGGAAATGCGCCGATTCATGGAATCATACGACTTCATGGAAGTGGAAACTCCGGTCCTGGAACTTATTCCCGGCGGCGCTGATGCGCAACCATTCGCCACTCATCACAACGCCCTTGACCTGGACATGTACCTGCGGATCTCATTGGAACTGCACCTCAAGCGTCTTCTGGTGGGTGGTTTTGAACGAGTGTACGAGATCGGCAAGGTGTTCAGAAACGAGGGGATGAGCACCGAGCATCTGCAGGAATTCACCCTGATGGAGTGCTACTGGGCCTACATCGACTATCATCGACTGATGACCTTCATCGAGGAAATGTATTGCACCCTCATAGAGAGGACCATCGGCTCGCTCAAGGTCACCTTCCGCGGCCAGGTGCTGGATTTCACTCCACCGTGGCCGCGTCATGACTATCGTGAGCTGATACTCGCCCATACCGGCCTTGACCTCGACGCCTATCCGGATGTGGAGTCGATGGCGGCGGCGCTGCCGCACTACGGTATCGAACCGGACCAGCACCTGGGCAGGGGCCGCCTCATCGACCAGCTTTTCAAAAAAGCCAGCCGCCCGCAGCTCATGCAGCCATGCTTCCTCATGGACCACCCGGTGGACATCTCGCCGCTCGCCAAGCGCCAACCGAAACGGCCCACGTATGTGCAACGGTTCCAGGTGGTGTTCGGCGGTTCTGAAGTAGGCAACGCCTTCGGGGAATTGAACGATCCCGTGGATCAGGCCGGTCGGTTCCGCCAGCAAGCCGCACTACGGGAAAAAGGTGACCAGGAAGCGCAACGGTTCGACGCGGATTTCCTCCGTGCGCTGCACTATGGAATGCCGCCGGCGGCAGGGTTTGGTGTGGGCATCGATCGATTCATCTACATTCTCACCGATGCCGGCAGCATCCGCGAAACAGTGTTCTTCCCCACCATGCGACCCCTCGGGGAAGAAGCCGAATAATCCAGG
Source organism: candidate division CSSED10-310 bacterium (assembly GCA_016932295.1). The sequence continues at coordinate 1,652 of JAFGDC010000521.1, read as the reverse complement.
GATTCCGCGGCATATTCACGGCTTGTTTATTTGATCGTCCGGGCCACCGCCTCGGCCATGATTCGATAACCACGCGGATTCGGATGATAGTTATCCTGGAACAGCATCTCATAACCGGTCCTGGTTTCCAGACTAAGCACGGTTCGGTTCCATCGCCCGGCGTCCGCAGCCGGCTCAGCGGCTGAAGTTTCCCTGGGTGGCGCAGGATCGGATTGAGCGGCCACAGCGCCAGTCAGATCGCCGAGTTCCCGGTCAACCAGCGCCACCATGTCCACCAGCGGCAAGCCATGAGCCGCCGCGGTTTCCTGCATGGCCAGGTGATGCTCATTGTAACCGGGAGGATCACTCGTGGTCTTCTGGTTGACGAGCACCAGCGCGAATCCATCGTGCCGGGAACGGGTCGCGAACCATTCAAGGTTGCTCCGATACTGATCCGCCGGCACGCGATGCATCGATCCCGAGCCATCATCCACGAAACCGCCCGCACGTACCCGCGGCTGACGACGCATGAGTTGCTGGAGCAAGACGGCGGTGTGAAGATGGCGAAGGCGATGGATGCATTGGTATTGCCAGGTTGACTGAGCAGCCTGCCTTTGCTGATCGGTTCTGCCACCAGTGAAGCGATCATTGATGCCGCAACTGAGCACCACCACCGAGGGAGAAAGGGCAGCCAGCCGCCGTTCCCATGCCAACCGGCACTGCAGCGAGGAATACCCCGGCACGCCAGCGTTGATCACCGCGCGTTCATCACCGCGAATGGCCAGTAACCGGGCCAGTTGAGTCGGGTATGAAGCGGTCCCTTCCACGTCCCAGCCGAAGGTAACGGAATCCCCAAGGCAGATCAGAGCCCCCGTCGGTGGTTCGCCACGCAGCCAGTCACGCCACCCCTGCGGCCCGGTCCGCACTTCGACGCCGTTGTAAACGACATCGAGATCAGGAAGTAACCGCCAGAAAAGGAGCGGGTCCGCCAACATGATGTCCGAAATCATGTCCATGCGCCTCCGGTAACTCCTGGTCACTCCACTGAATCCCAGCAGCAACTCGAAAAGCAATGGCATGAACAGACCGATGACCAGGGCACCCGCCAATCGGCGCCGGGATGAACGGGCTCCTCTCACGCCGCCTCCAGATGCAAGAAGAGCACAACAAGGTGCTCTTCTTGACCTCTCTACTGGTTGTCGTTACCTAATACGATTGTCCGTGGGGATCACTCGCTCAGGTAGATCGCGCCTTCGGGACATTCATCAACGCACACGCCGCAGTCGATGCAGGTATCCGGATCGATAACCGCGACATCTTCCAGCGTGATCGCCTCGACCGGACATACTTCCACGCAAGCTCCACAAGCAGTGCATTTCTCTTTCTCAACAATTGCGGGCATCAGCCTCCTCCTTGTTAACGACCGAATCTTCACACTTCCCGGACAGGAGCCGGGGAAACACGCGGCAGTGTGAGGCACGCCCCGAATCAAGACGCTGCACTTCTCACTACCAACGCAGGGATTTTACATCAACCGAGATAAAATACCAGAAAAATATCCATGGCGGCAAGCCACTCCAGGAATTACTTTCGTTTCGACATAAGGATTCCGGCTCGGACTCTGTCTGCCGGTGGTAGTGCCGGGATCAGTTTGAAAGACACTGTGTCGCCCT